>JAGRMK010000018.1:996-8315 GCA_020441345.1 Paracoccaceae bacterium | reverse complement strand
GCCGAATGTCCTGCCGACCATCGTCGTGCTCTTGACGCTGGAAATGGGCATCGCGGTAATCGTCGAGGCGATCCTGAGCTTCGTCAACCTGTCGATTTCAACCGACGATCCGACCTGGGGCGGCATGATTTCCGAGGGGCGGCTGTCGGTGCATCAATCCTGGTGGGTGCTGGTGTTTCCGCTGATCGCCCTGTTCTTGACCGTCCTGTCCTTTTCGCAGCTTGGCGAGGGGCTCAAGGACCGGTTCGATCCGGTGCTGCATTGAGGGGGCTGGCATGAGCTTTTTACGCATCCGTGACCTCTCGCTGGTGTTGCGCGGCACGCCACACCGATTGTTGCGCAATGTCTCGCTGGATGTCGCGGCAACCGAGGTGATGGGCCTGGTGGGCGAATCCGGGGCCGGAAAGTCGATGATCGGCAAGGCGGTGTTGGGCATCCTGCCGCGTTCGGTGCAGGTGGTGTCCGGGCGTATCGAACTCGATGGTGTCGATCTGCTGGGCCTGCCGCCCAAGGCGCGGCGCGGCCTGATCGGCGCCAAGGCCGCGCTGATCCCGCAAGACCCGCTGACCGCGCTCAACCCATCGCGCCGCATCCAGCCGCAAATCACCGACCGGCTGGTGCAGATCCTGGGATGGGACCGGGCGCGGGCCAATACCCGCGCGCTGGAAATCGTCAACGAGGTGCATATCGCGCAGCCCGAGCGGGTGCTGAAATCCTATCCGCACGAGCTGTCGGGCGGGATGCGCCAGCGGATCCTGATCGCCTCGGCCTTTGCCGCCGAACCCCGACTGATCGTAGCCGATGAACCGACAACGGCGTTGGATGTGACGGTGCAAAAGCAGATCCTGAAGCTGATCTTCGAGATGCAGGCAAACCACGGCACGGCGCTGCTGTTCGTCACGCACGACCTGGGCGTCGTGGCCAAGATCTGCCAGCGATTGACCGTGCTTTATGGCGGTCTGGTCGTTGAAGAAGCCGGGGTGCGCGAATTTTTCAAGGGGCCGAAACACGCCTATTCGCGCGCCCTGCTGGCCGCCACGCCGCGCCACACCGATCCCGACGCCGACCTTGCGCCGGTGCCCGAGGCGGTGATCGCGGCGGTCCAGGCCGAGGTGACGGAAGCCGACGAAAGGTGGTCCCATGTCTGATCTCTACCACGTCGAGGATCTGCACCTGTCGCTGCCCGACATGACGAAAAAGCCGATGTTCGGCGCCGCGCCCCGGATCGAGATCCTCAAGGGGATGAGTTTTTCCATCCCCAGGGGGCAGGTTCTGGGCATCGTCGGCGGCTCGGGCTCGGGCAAGTCGACGCTGGGTCGGGCGATGGTGCGGTTGCTGGAACCGACCGGCGGGCGCGTGATCTTCGACGGGCACGACATCACGCATCTGCCGGAATCCGGGCTGCGCCCGCTCAGGCGGCGGTTCCAGATGATCTTTCAGGATCCGATGTCGTCCTTGAACCCGCGCCAGACGGTCGGGCGGATCATCGCCGCGCCGCTGACGTTGCACGGGGTCGCCGAACCCAAGGCACGCGCGCTCGAGGCGCTGGAACGTGTCGGCCTGCCGCGCAGCTTCGCCCGCCGCTTTCCGCACCAGCTTTCGGGCGGCCAGCGCCAGCGCATCGGCATCGCCCGCGCCATCGCCTTGAACCCCGATTTCATTCTGGCGGACGAGATCGTCTCGGGGCTGGATGTGTCGAGCCAGGCGCAGGTTCTGTCGATCCTGCGCACTCTCGTGCGCGACATGGGTTTGACGCTGGCCTTCATCAGTCACGACCTGAGCGTGATCCGCCGGCTGTGCGACCGGGTTCTGGTTCTGCACCACGGCGAGATCGTCGAGGACGCGCTGTGTGACGCTCTGTTCGCCGCGCCAAAGGCCGCTTATACCCGCGAACTTCTGGACGCGATCCCCGATCCCGACCCGGAAAACGCCTGGTTCACGCGGGCCTGAACTTGCCGTCGCGAGTGGGGGGTCAGACCGGGAACGGATCGGCCAGCGCATCCTGCAAGGTCTGGCGCGGCGTGCAGCCAAAGCGCGCGCGGTAGATCCCGGCAAAACGCCCGAAATGCCCGAACCCCCAGCGCATCGCGACCTCGGTCACGCTGGTGCCGGGGCGCGCGGCTTGCAGATCGGCATGGGCGCGGTCCAGCCGCGCGTCGCGCAGAAATGCCATCGGCGTCGTGTCGCGAAACCGCCGGAATGCCAGTTGCAGGGCGCGCGCGCTGACCCCGACCGCCGTCGCGACATCCTCGATCGCCAGCGGCTGATCGATCTGCGCCAGCATGAAAGCTTCGGCCTGGCGGATCATGCGCGGCACCAGGTCGCGGCCCCGGGTGTGGTGCAGCGCGTCCCAGAAATTGTGGCGATGGGCCTCCAGCAGACCGGTCATCAGCGCGCTTTCGATCTGCCGTCCCAGCAGGCTGCCGGGGCGCAGGATCGGGCGGCCCGCGTCGGTCTCGGACACCAGATGCAGCACCAGCGCGCGCAGCGCCGCGCCGCGCGGCGCTGTCAGGTCCAGCGCGCCGGTGAAGGTCAACGAGCGATCCGGTCGCCCGCCAATCAACCCGGCCAGATGCGCGTTGAACGCCGCCTTGTCGATCTGAAGCAAGACCTGCCGACAACCATGATCCCAGATCATCGTCGTGGCCCGGTGCGGGTTGAGCAGCGCGGCGCGCCCGGGGTCGGTGACATAGCCATCCGCCCCATTCTGGATCGAGGCCGCGCCCGACAGCGGCATCTGGAACAGGTAGAAATCGCGCAGCTCGCCGGGTGCGATCAGGGTTTTCGCGCCATAGGATATGTAATTCAGCGACAGCCGTTCGCCCTGAACGTGGTGGTGGCGGGCGTCGAACCGGCCCGGCCCGATGCGGTCCAGTCGATGCGGGCAAAAGATCGCCGCGACGCGCTCGCGCGCTTCGTCAAGGTCTGTCGTGTGAAACAGAGCATGCGCCGCAAGTGGCGCAGCACCCGGTGCGGCCGATGTCATGGCAGCTCTCCCCTGCCTGAATGGGCACAGGATAGCATTTGATTCCATGCGAATGCACATATTTTTGCGTTTGACGCAGGTTTTTTCGTTTTTCGGATAGTTCGCGTGCTGGCTGGATAGTCGGCCTGTGACGCTCGGTCACACTGCCAGCCACACAACAGATCCAGGGGGAAAACCATGCGAGGATTGGACGGCAAGGTCGCCATCGTTCCGGGGGGCGCAACCAAGATCGGCCGCGCGGTTGTCGCGGCGTTCCGCGAGGCGGGAGTGCGGGTGATGGTCGGCGATGTCGACGCCGAAGGCGGGCGGGCGATGGTCGCCGAAGGCGTCGCCTTCACGCCCTGCGACCTGCGCAAGGATGAAGACATCGCGGCGCTGGTTCAGGCCACGCGCGATGCCTATGGGCGCATCGACTTTCTGGTCAATGTCGCCTGTTCCTATCTCGACAACGGTGCGGACTCGCCGCGGTCCGAATGGCTCGAGGCTCTGGACGTGAACCTCGTGGGGTCGGTGATGCTGATGCAGGCGGCGCGCGCGGATCTGGCAAAAACGAAGGGCGCGATCGTCAATTTCGGTTCGATTTCGGCGCGGGTGGCGCAGACCGGGCGCTGGCTCTACCCGGTCAGCAAGGCCGCGATTCTGCAACTGACACGCAGTCAGGCGATGGATCTGGCGCCCGACGGCATCCGCGTGAACGCGGTCAGTCCGGGCTGGACTTGGTCGAACATCATGGACCAGCTGACCGGCGGCAACCGCGCCAAGACCGACGGCGTGGCCGCGCCCTTTCACCTGCTGGGCCGCGTCGGCGACCCCGAAGAGGTCGCGAGCACGGTGTTGTTCCTGTGCTCGGACGAGGCCAGCTTCATCACCGGAACCGATATTCGCGTCGACGGCGGCTATACCGCCATGGGCCCCGAACAAGCGGTCCCGGCGATTCCGAAACTCATGGAATAACAAGACACAACAGGGAGAAGACAATGAGAAAGATCACCATCATCGGCGGCGGACAATCGGGCTTTCAGCTGGCTATCGGTTTGCTGAAGAACGGCTATCAGGTGCGGGTCGTGCAAAACCGCACGGCCGAGGATCTGGCCAGGGGCAAGGTTCTGTCGAGCCAGTGCATGTTCGGTGACGCGATCCAGGCCGAGCGCGACCTGGGGCTGGATTTCTGGAGCGACGGCGCCTGTCCGCCGGTCGAGGGCATCAGCTTTGTCGTGCCGCACCCCGAGCAGCCGGGCGAAAAGGTCATCGACTGGTCCGGGCGGCTGGAGCGCAACGCCTATTCGGTGGACCAGCGTGTCAAGATCCCGCGCTGGATGGCCGAATTCGAGAAACTCGGCGGCCGGTTGGTGATGAAGGACGCCGGCTTGTCCGACATGGAGCTATACGCCCGCGAGGACGATCTGGTGATCGTCGCCTCGGGCAAGGGCGACATCGGCAAGATGTTCGAACGCGACGCGACGAAATCGCCCTATGACAAGCCGCAGCGCGCGCTGGCGCTGACCTATGTCCACGGCATGACCCCGCGTCCCGAGCATTCGGCGGTTAACTTCAACCTGATCCCTGGCGTGGGCGAGTATTTCGTGTTCCCTGCCCTGACCACCAGCGGCGCCTGCGACATCATGGTGTTCGAAGGCGTTCCGGGCGGCCCGATGGATTGCTGGGGCGACGTGAAGAGCCCCGAACAGCATCTGGAAACCTCGCTGAACATTCTCAACACCTTCCTGCCCTGGGAAGCCGAGCGCAACCGCAACGTCACCCTGACCGACGACAACGGCATCCTGGCCGGGCGGTTCGCGCCGACGGTCAGAAAGCCGGTCGGCACGCTGCCCTCGGGCGCAAAGGTGCTGGGGCTGGGCGATGCGGTCTGTCTGAACGACCCGATCACCGGGCAGGGGTCGAACAACGCGGCCAAGGCGGCGCGGGTCTACATGAACCGCATCCTGGCCCATGGCGACCGCGCGTTCGATGAACAGTGGATGCAGGAAACCTTTGATACCTATTGGGATTATGCGCAATGGGTGGTCAATTGGACGAACATGATGCTGGCCCCGCCGCCGCCCTTCATCCTGGAGATCATGGGCACCGCCTGCGTCGAGCCGCGCCTGGCACATCGTATCGCCAACGGGTTCGACGACCCGCGCGATTTCTTCCCGTGGTTTGCCGATCCGCAAGCCGCCTCGGCCTATCTGGCCGAACTGCGGGCGGCATAGGGCGATGGGCCTGTCTGTCGATCCGGTCGCCTTTCGCACGGCGATGGCGCGGTTTCCGGGCGCGGTGACGATCATCACCACCCGCTCGGACCAGGGCCGACGCGGCATCACCGCCACCGCCGTCTGTTCGGTCAGCGCCGACCCGCCCAGCCTGCTGGTCTGCGTGAACCGCGCCACCGGCACCTGCCAGGGCATCCTGGACAGCGGGCGCTTCGCCGTGAACCTGCTGCCCGATCCCTCGGGCGCGCTGGCGATGTGTTTCGCCGGGGCGGGCGGGGTGACGGGTGAGGACAAGTTCGCCCAGGGTGCGTGGCGCGGCGACGCGCATGGCGTGCCGGTGCTGGATGATGCCCGCGTGGCATTTTCATGCGAGGTGGCCGAAAGCCTGACGGCGGGCACGCATCAGGTGTTCATCGGCAAGATCGTCGAGATCTGCCACGGCGCGGAAGACGGCGACGCGCTGATCTATGAGCAATCGCGGTTTCACCGGCTCGCTCCGCTCTGAGGCGCCGATGCAACGCACCGGAACGGGCCGCCCCCCTGTGTGGGGCGGCCCGCTTGCGTCATTCCCCCGGCACCAGCGCCAGCGCCCGGATCGGCGAACCCGTGCCGTTCTTGATCTTCAGCGGCGTGACAATCAGGATCGCACCCCTGGGCGGGAGCTGGTCCAGGTTGCACAGGCTGGCGAGCCCGAAACAATTGTCGCGGTGCAACAGGTTATGCGCCGGGAAAGGCGGGTTGAACGTCCCGGCCAACCCCGCGTCGGTGCCGATGCATTGCGTGCCCCAGCCGACGATCCCGCGCGACAGCAGGTAGTCGATGCACTCGGGCGAGGGGCCGGGCGAATGGCCGCCCTCGACCCTTGGATCGGGGTCGGCGTTGAGGAACAGCGCCGCGTCATGCATTCGCTTGTCCCAGTCGGTGCGCATCACCACCCAGTCGCCGGGCCGGATGTCGCCGTGCCGGGCCTCCCATTCCTTGACTCGTTGCGCAGTCAACAGAAAATCGGGGTCGGCGGCGCTTTCGGCGGAACAGTCGATGACGTTGACCGGCGCGATCAGGCGCTGCACGTCCAGCGTGTCGGTATAGCCGTCGGGAAAATCCTTGCCGGTCAGCCAGTGATGCGGCGCGTCGAAATGGGTGCCGCTGTGTTCGCCCAGAACCAGCCAGTTCCAGGCAAAGAACGGTCCGTCCGCGTCGTATTCGCTGATCTTGTGGATCTCGACCTTGGGGGTGTTCTTGGCGAAGTCTGGCGGCAGGTGCAGGATCGGCGTGTCAGGGCCAAGCGGGGCCGTGCAATCGACGATGCGCACCGCGCCGGATGCCAGCGCGTCGCCCAGTTCGCCCAGCACCGCGGCTGCCGGGGCCGTGGTCTGTGCCTGCCCGCGTCCGGCAAAGCGCGCGCGGCGCCGCGCCAGAACCTCGGCCGCGAGGGTGAAGACCTCGTCGATGGCGCTATCCTCGGTGATGATCCCCGGCGACAAGCGCAGGATATGGCCGCGGAAATCGACCGAGTACCCCTCGACCCCCAGCGCGCCGACCAGCGCCGCGGCCTCGGCCTTGTCGGGCATCCGCAGCATCACCGAGCCGCCGCGCCGGTCCGCGTCGCGCGGCGAAAGCAGCGGCAGGTCCAGCGCGTCGGCCTTCTGGATGATGCGGTCCACCATCGCCCGGTTGCGCGCGGCAATCGCGCCCATGTCCTGCGTCGCGAACCATTGCAGCGCGGGCAGTGACGCCACCGCCGCCACCGAGCCCGGCGTGCCGGTGTCGAAGCGGCGGATGTCGGGGGCATATTGGAATTTGTCGAGATCCCAGGAGAACGGGTTGTTCTGGCTGAACCAGCCGCGTCCCTCGGGCTGCAATTCCGGCAGCAGGGCCTTGTCGGCATAAAGGATTCCGGCGCCTGGCGTGCCGCACATCCATTTCAAACTGGTCGAAACGACGAAATCGACGCGCGGGGTCATCACGTCGAAGGGCAAAAGCCCCGCCGCCTGCGTGATGTCGGCCACCATCAGGCTGCCCATGGCGCGGCCATGCGCCACCAGCGCCTGGTAATCCATCCGCGCGGACGCGGTCGATGTCACCCAGGTCAGCAACGCCAGCCCCACGTCGCGGCCCCA
>JAGRMK010000018.1:0-879 GCA_020441345.1 Paracoccaceae bacterium | reverse complement strand
ACCAGCACCCGCTTGCCGCGCAGCCTGCCTTCGGGCAGGGCGCGCATCAGCTTGTGCATCCCTTCGGTGACGTTGTCGGTGGTGGTCACCGATCCCTTGGGGGCGTTGATCAACCGGCCCCAGTGTTCTGTGAACTCGTGCCGTTTGCGCAGCACATACCCCCATTGCTTGTCGTTGGGGGCGGCCCAGACCTGGGCGAATTCAGCCATCGCACGCGCCAGGTCTTCGTCCTTGCCCGGATACATGCCGATGGAATGATACAGGAAATAGCCGCCGGCATTGGTGTTGGAAAGCATCACGTGGTCCCTGTCAAAAGCCCAGAACCGACGGCAACCAAAGGCTCAGACCGGGCAGCGCCGCGATCAGGAAGAGTCCAAACAGGTTGACCGCCAGAAAGGGCGTGTTGGCGCGGATCAGCGGCCACAGGCCGCATCCCGCGATACGTTCGGCCGCGAACAGACAGACGCCCAGCGGCGGTGTCAGCAGGCCGACATTCAGATTGAGGATCGCCACCACGCCGAAATGCATCGGATCGATGCCGGCCTGCGCGGCGGCGGTGGACAAAAGCGGCCCGAACAGGATGATCACCGTCGTCGGGTCGATGAACATGCCCAGCACCAGCAGGATCGCGTTGAACACCAAAAGCGTGCCCAGATAGCCCATGTCCCAGCCCGCGATCACCCCCGAGACCATGCGCGGCACGTTTTCCATGCCCATCACCCAGCTGAACGCCGCGCCACAGCCGACGATAATCAGCAATTGCCCCGAGAACAGCGCCGAGCGCTGGAACACCGCGTTCAGTTCCGCCAGGCGGATCGTGCGATAGAGCACCATCGACACGACCAGCGCATAGGCCGCGGCGACGCCGCCGGCCTCGGT
>JAGRMK010000297.1:1136-4679 GCA_020441345.1 Paracoccaceae bacterium | reverse complement strand
TCAGAACGGGATTTCGTCGTCCATGTCAGACGGGCCGCCAAAGCCGCCACCGGATCCGCCACCGGCCCCACCGCGCCCGCCGCCGCTGGATCCGCCGCGCCCGCCGCCGTAGTCCCCGCCGCCGCCGTAATCACCGCCGCCGCCCATCGGGTCATTGTAGCTGCCGCCGCCGCCGCCGCCGTCACCGCGACCGCCCAGCAGGGTCAGGTTGCCGTTGAAGGGCCGCAGCACGATCTCGGTCGTATAGCGGTCGTTGCCCGACTGGTCCTGCCACTTGCGGGTTTCCAACTGGCCCTCGATATACACCGTCGAGCCCTTCTTCAGATATTGCTCGGCGATTCGGCCCAGGGCTTCGTTGAAAATCGCCACCGAATGCCATTCCGTGCGCTCGCGCCGCTCACCGCTGGCCTTGTCGCGCCAGGTTTCCGAGGTCGCGATGCGCAGGTTCACCACCTTGCCACCGTTCTGAAAACTGCGCGATTCCGGGTCGCGGCCCAGATTTCCGATCAGAATGACCTTGTTGACCGATCCCGCCATGATGTTCCCCCGTTTCGTCTGTTCGCTCGAATCTGTTGCCCGCTTGGGTACACCACCAGACACAGGTTGGAAATTGGTTAAGTGCAGCAATCCCCCGCCGACGCCCGGCCTCGGCCCCATGCTCCGTCTTGGCCAGCGTGCGTTTCGCGCGTATACTGCGGCCACTTGGGGACCATGGGGGAAACGGGATGCGCCAGACGCTGATGTTCGGTGCTGTGCTTTGGTCGGTAGCGGCCTTGTCCGCGTCCGGCGCGGTGGCCAGTGGCTTGCGGCTTGGAACCGGCGGGGCGCAGGTGTCGCGGGCCGATACGTTCCGGATTCAGACTCAGGTCATGGAGACTCGACTGTCGCGGCAATATTCGGCCTCGTCGGGGCGCGATGCCGCGCCGATCGCGGCCTATGACGGCAGCCGTCAGAGCGAGTTCCTGCCTGTCGCGCGCTCTGCCGCGGAACGGCATGGCGTTCCCGTCGATCTGTTCTTGCGACTCGTCAACCAGGAAAGCCGCTGGAATCCGGCGGCGATTTCGTCGGCCGGGGCGCGTGGCCTTGCGCAGCTGATGCCCGAAACCGCCGCGCGGCTGGGGGTTAACCCCGACGATCCGCATCAGAACCTCGACGGCGGTGCCCGATATCTGCGCATGATGTATGACCGCTTCGGGGATTGGCGACTTGCCCTTGCGGCGTATAACGCCGGGCCCGGCGCGGTCGAGCGTCACAACGGCGTCCCGCCCTATGACGAGACGACACAGTATGTGCGTATTGTGATGGGCGCGGGCTGAGACCGGGACGACCCGGGCCGCGGGCGACGATTACAGTCGGCGCACCGCTTGTCCGGTCGGTTTCTTGCGAAACGCCGAAGGCGTCATCCCGGCGTTCTTCTGAAAGGCGCGCGTGAAATACCCGGCTGAATTGAATCCCAGGATTTCCGCGACATCCTTGATCGGCATCCGGGTTTCGGTCAGCAGGCGCCGCGCCTCGAACAGGATCCGGTCCTCGAGCAACTGATGCGCGCCCTTGCCGCAGGTGGTGCGGCAGACGCGGGTCAGATGCGTCGGGGTCACACCCAGCGCGGTCGCGTAATCCGCAACCGACGGGTTGGATCGGAAATCCCGTTCCAGCAACGATGCATAGCGCGCGGCCAGACGTTGTGCAGCCCCGATACGGGGCGGGGCGGGTTCATAGCTGCGTTCGCGTTCCAGTTGCCGGTCCAGCCACACGCCGAGCAACCCGAGATGGTGCTGCGCTGCCTCTTGCGCTCCGGGACGGCCGCCGTCCAGTTCGCGCTGGATGTTTTCCAGCGTCGCGATCAGTTCCTTTTGCGATATCGAATCGCGCGGACGCAGGAACTTGGGCGTTTGCGGCAGAGTCAGATCGTGCTTGCGGCCAAAGAAGACCACGGTGCCCTGCACGCGTGGCGCGATCTCGAACCCGTGCATGACGCCGGGCGGAATGAAGACTGCATGATTCGGGCCGTAACCGCGCGTGGTTCCGGCGACTGTGATCCGCCCCTGGCCTTGGGTGAACCACAAAAGGACGGGTTCGCGCAGTGAGCGCATGGCCTCGACGCGCCAGTGTCCACCGGCAGCGAGGCGAGAAATCGGCGACAGCCGCAGTCGTGAAGGCGTGTCCGGAATGATCGTCATGATTCTTTTCTTGTCCGTGGCAGCGGAGATCACACCCTAGGAAACCAAACGGGCCGACCCCAAGCCAAAAACGCACGAAGAGGTGAACAGGACATTGATCAACCTGCGGGCGTTGCAGAAAGGTGACTCTGGCCGCTCAGGGCAAAGCGACGCTTTGCCAGGCCTTCATCCGGTTTCTGAACCACGATCTCTGACGCTTCGCGAACTGCCGTGTGGCCAGTGTTGCGGTGTCGCGGGCCTCGTCCAACGAGATATGGCCCCGAAGATGCGCGATCAGCTCGGGGGCTCCGATCGCGCGGGTCCACAGGGGCGCGGTCGGGCCGCCCGCGTTGATGGGCCAATGGGGCAGGGCGGCGCGGGCCTCGGCCAGCGCGCCGTGCTCCAGCATCTGCGCGAACCGTCGGGCGATTCGGTCGTTGAGCCAGTCGCGATCCGGGGTCAGGACCAGCGCCGTGACCCGCGCCAGCGGCAACAACGGCGCGCCGGTATCCGCCTGCCAGTCGGCCAGCCCGCGCCCGGTGGCGTGCAATACTTCCCAGGCGCGCTGCACGCGGGCCGGGTTGCGCGTGTCAAGTCGGGCCACGGTGGCGGGGTCCAGCGCATCGAGCAGCGCGGCCAGCCCCCGGTCGCGCAGGATCGCATCGGCTTTCGTGCGTATCGCGGGCGGGGTTGGCGGGATTTCGGCCAATCCCTCGGTCAGAGCCGACAAATAAAGCCCGGTGCCGCCGACGATCACCGCGTTCGGACGGTCACGCAGGATCGCGGCAACCTCGCGCAGCCAATGGCCGACCGAGTAATCGGTGCCGCGCGGAACATGGCCATAGAGCAGATGGGGTGCCCTGGTCTCGTCCTCGGGGCCGGGGCGGGCCGACAGGACACGCCAGGCGTCGTGCACCTGCAGGGCGTCGGCGTTGACGATCACCCGGTCTTGCGCCTGCGCGATGTCGAGCGCCAGCGCGGATTTGCCGCTGGCGGTCGGCCCGGCGATCAGCACCGGGCGCTCAGGGTCGGGCAGAGGCAGAGTGGCGAACATCGTCGGTTGTGATCCGCTGTGGCGTTATTGGCGTTGAACCCGCAGCGGTTTTCCGACATTTTGCGCGCGATTGAAACCACTCTCCGATTGCCGCCCCTCCCGTCTGACCCGGATACGGTCTGCCCGGGGTTTGCGCGTGGCAAGGAAAGGCTCTGATGACCCAACACGCCACGCCCGCCCCGACCAGCTATCACCGCGTCATGCTCAAGATTTCGGGCGAGGCCCTGATGGGCGATCAAGGCTATGGCCTGCATCCGCCCACCGTGCAGCGCATCGCCCGCGAGGTGAAATCGGTGCACGACATGGGCGTCGAGATCTGCATGGTGATCG
>JAGRMK010000297.1:0-1119 GCA_020441345.1 Paracoccaceae bacterium | reverse complement strand
GGGCTGTCGGGCAGCGCGCAGGGGATGGAACGCACGACGGCCGATTATATGGGCATGCTGGCGACCGTGATGAACGCGCTGGCGATGCAGGCCGCACTGGAGGCCGAAGGCGTGTTCACGCGGGTGATCAGCGCGATTCCGATGGATCAGGTCTGCGAACCGTATATCCGCCGCCGCGCTGTGCGTCATCTTGAGAAAAAGCGCGTCTGTATTTTTGCAGCGGGCACCGGCAACCCGTATTTCACCACCGACACGGCGGCGACGCTGCGGGCCTCGGAAATGGCTTGCGAAGCGATCTTCAAGGGCACCAAGGTGGACGGCGTCTATGACAAGGATCCGGTCAAGCACGCCGATGCCGTGCGCTATGACAATGTAACCTATGACGAGGTGCTGGCGCAGCATCTGAACGTGATGGACGCCAGTGCCATTGCCCTGGCGCGCGACAACAAGCTGCCGATCATCGTGTTTTCGCTGGATGAACCGGGCGGGTTCAAGGGTATCCTGCGCGGCGAGGGCACTTATACCCGCGTCGAGGGGTAAGGCCCGGCGACGGTTTCGCGACGGCCCTGCGAGCGGCGGTGTCGCGCCCGTCTCACGCGCTTGGGTGTTTCTTTTTCCCCCCCGGCGGTTTAGACAATTTGCTTGGGGTCCGCCCGTTGCGGGCAGGGGGCCCGGCACGAGACGAAGAGAGTTTGCATGTCCGACGAAATCGAAATCGACATCGATGACCTGAGCCGCCGCATGGACGGGGCCATCGCATCCCTGCGCACGGAATTCGCCAGTCTGCGCACCGGGCGGGCCTCGGGCTCGATGCTGGAGCCGATCATGGTCGAATCCTATGGCCAGATGACGCCGATCAACCAGCTTGGCACCGTCAACGTCCCGGAACCGCGAATGGTGACGATCAACGTCTGGGACAAGGGCATGGTCAACAAGGTCGAGAAGGCGATCCGCGAAAGCGGGCTCGGGATCAACCCGCAGATGAACGGCACGATCATCATGCTGCCGATCCCCGAGTTGAACGAAGAGCGGCGCCGCGAGCTGACCAAGGTTGCGGGCTCTTACGCCGAACACGCGCGCGTTTCCGTGCGCAATGTGCGCCGCGACGGCATGGACCAG
>JAGRMK010000296.1 GCA_020441345.1 Paracoccaceae bacterium | reverse complement strand
CCGGCACCGGTGTGGCGGGAAGGCGCGAGGCCCGCCTTTGGCCTGAACAGAGCCGGTGCTTCCTAGCCGAAATCGGTCAACGGAACGCGCATCGACAGGGTGTTACGCTCGCGGTCGCGGTGATACGTCAGCTCGCTGGTCAGGCAACGAATGATATGCCAGCCAAACCCCCCTTCGGGCATTTCGACCGGCGGATCGATCACCGGCAGGGGCGGGTCGGGCGCGTCACCGGTCGGCATCGGCCGCCCGGAATCGACGATCTTGCAGGCCAGCTCGTGCCCGCGCATTTCAACGGACAACTCCACCGGCCCCGCACCATCGGCATAGGCGTGCTCGACAACATTGTTCAACGCCTCGGCAAGGATCAGTTCGACGGTCGCCAGATCGTCGGCATCCAGCCCGGCCAGCGTCAAGCCATTCACCAGATCCGCAAGGACGTTGCGCGTGGCCCGGTCGCCGGACACGAAATGGCGCGCATAAACCGTTCCGGGGGCGATCGATTCGCGCCGCGGCGGCGTCTGTCGACCCGCGATCTTGCTTTCATCGGTCATGGACTCGCCCCTCGACACCGTGATCATCCCGCCGCTTTCATGCAGCCGGGCGCCTGGGCATGGATGGTGAAGATGCTGTCCATGCGCGTCAGACGAAACACCTTGGCAACCGGCGCAGTCAGGCCGGCCAGTTCCAGTTTCTGATCCTTGCCCATCAGCTTCATGACCGCGACGATGGCGCCCAAACCGCTGCTGTCCAGGAAGGTGACGTTCGACAGATCCAGGACCACCGACCCCGTCGCCCCCTCTGCCGCGTTGCGCATGGTTTCCTTGAATTCAATGGCAACGGCAGCGTCGACGCGGTTGTCTTCAACCGCGATGACCAGGCTCGTTCCAGACTGACGTGTGGTGATGTTCACGCAAACCTCCGCTTTCCGGTCTGTTCCTTTGCCAGCCTAGGCGCTAAGTCTTTCCAAATGGTTCATGACCGGAGGAGGAACACATGACTGAGGTTGTCATCATCGGCGCGGCCCGCACCGCGATGGGGGGCTTTCAGGGCGTGTTTTCGGGCGTCAGCGCGGCGGAACTCGGGGGCACCGCGATTTTTGCGGCGATCAAGAGCTCGGGTATCTCGCCCGACAGCGTCGAAGATCTGCTTATGGGCTGTGTCCTGCCAGCCGGTCAGGGACAGGCGCCGGCGCGGCAGGCCGGGTTCAAGGCCGGGCTGCGGTCGGACGTTCCGGCCACGACCCTGAACAAGATGTGCGGCTCGGGGATGAAGGCGGCGATGATCGCGCATGACCAGATCGCGCTGGGATCGACGGCGATCATGGTCGCGGGCGGCATGGAGAGCATGACCGAATCCCCCTATCTGTTGCCGAAGATGCGCGGCGGCGCGCGGATCGGGCATAGCCAGGTTCTGGATCACATGTTCCTGGACGGGCTGGAAGATGCCTATGACAAGGGCCGTCTGATGGGCACCTTTGCCGAGGATTGCGCCGAGCACTATCAGTTTTCGCGCGAGGCGCAGGATGACTATGCGCTGGGGTCGCTGACAAACGCGCTGGCGGCGCAGGCCAGCGGCGCCTTTGACGGCGAGATTGCCGCCGTCACGATCCAGACCCGCAAGGGCGAGGCGACCATCGGCGCCGACGAGCAACCCGCGAAGGCCCGCCCCGAAAAGATCCCGACGCTGAAACCCGCGTTCCGCAAGGACGGCACGGTGACGGCGGCGAATGCCTCGTCGATCTCGGACGGAGCGGCGGCGCTGGTCATGGCCTCTCGCGAAGCCGCCGAGGCCAGTGGCGCCCCGATCCGCGCCATTGTCCGCGGCCACGCCAGCCACGCGCAGGAACCCGGCTGGTTCACCACCGCCCCGGTTCCGGCCGCGAAAAAACTGCTGGACCGGCTGGGGTGGTCGGTGGAATCGGTCGATCTTTGGGAGGTCAACGAAGCCTTCGCCGTGGTGCCGATGGCCTTCATGCATGAAATGAACATCCCCCGCGACAAGATGAACGTCAATGGCGGTGCCTGTGCGCTGGGCCATCCGATTGGCGCCTCGGGGGCGCGGATCATCGTGACCTTGCTGCACGCGCTGGAGAACCGCGGCCTCAAGCGCGGCGTTGCGGCGATTTGCATCGGGGGCGGCGAGGGCACGGCCATCGCCATCGAGCGCCCTTGACCGCTCGCCGTCCGACGACCGGCCGGGCGCCTCAGCCCGCCGGTTGCCACATGTCCGCTGAAATCAGCCAGCCGCCTTCGACCTGCTGAAAATACAACAGGGACCGGCCCTGGACCTGTTGCGCGGCTTGCCCTGCGGGCTGAATTGTCGCGCGCCAGCCGAACACCATCGCGGCGCGGTCGCTGCCGCGTTCGGTGCGCGGGCGCCCGACCTCAAGCATCGCATACCCGGCGGCAAAGCTCTGGGTCCAGGAATCCCGGATCGCATCGCGCCCCGCGACGACCGGGCGCCCCGCGCCTAGAACCACGGCGTCTTCGGCGTAGAGCGCCGCGATGGCAGCTGCATCGCGCGCGGTAACGGCGGCGATCATGGCCGCGATCGCGTCGCGGGGCGCGGCAACCGGGGCGGCAGCTTGCGCCATGGCCCCGGCGCCAAAGGACAGCGTCAGGATCAAGGCAAGACAGAATGACAAGGCTCGCATGCTGGGTTTCCGTTCTTTTTCGACCATGTGCCGACCAGACTAATCTGCCTTCCCCAGTTCCCGCTTGCTTTTTTTTCGCAAAGCCGGTTCCGGCGCGGCGCGTCAGGCAAAGCGACATCGGCGCGTGTTGCCGACCGCCTGCCTGCGTTGCATACAGAGCCCACGGAGGCCTTTGATGACATCACAACTTCTGTTGCTTGCCGGTGGACTCGGCCTGTTTCTGTTCGGGATGCTGGCGCTGACCGATGCCTTGCGCCAGATGGCCAGTCGGCAGGTGCGCCAGGTGATCAGCCGGTTCACCACCTCGCCGCTGACGGGCGCCGTGGCGGGGGCGGCGACCACCGCTTTGACGCAATCGTCCTCGGCGACGCTGGTCACGGTGATCGGCTTTGTCGGCGCGGGCATGATGACCTTTCCGCAAGCGATCGGTGTCATCTATGGCGCGAATATCGGCTCGACGATGACCGGCTGGATCGTCGCGGTGGTGGGGCTCAAGTTCAAGCTGGCGGCCGTTGCGATGCCGCTACTGCTGGCCGCCGTGCTGTTGCATCTGGTCGGCAAGGGCCGCCTGTCGCGGATCGGCATGATGCTGGCCGGGTTCAGCATCGTGTTCATCGGGCTTGACATGATGCAAGAGGCCGTGAGTGGCGCCGAAACCTGGCTGACGCCGGACCGCCTGCCGCCTGACACTCTGGGCGGGCGGTTGTGGCTGGTCGCGGCGGGACTGGTGCTGACCGTGGTGATCCAGTCCTCGGGCGCCGGGATGGCGGCGGTTCTTGTGCTGCTGGCGGCCGGATCGATGACCCTGGCGCAGGCGGTGGCGATGGTCATCGGGATGAATGTCGGCACCACCTTTACCGGCATTCTGGCCGCGCTCGGAGGATCGCGCGACATGAAACGCACGGCACTGGCGCATACTGCGTTCAACGTGATCATCGGCGCGCTGGCTTTCGTGTCGATGGGCGTGGCGGTGCCGATTCTGGCCGCCCTGATGCCCGACGACGGGCCTACCGCACTGGTGGTGTTCCACACCGGGTTGAACGTGGCGGGCATGTTGCTGATGATCCCGGTGACGCGGCCCTTCGCCCATCTGATAGAGCGGCTGATACCGGGCGGCGAACCGTCGTTGACCGAACCGCTGCATACCCGGTTGCTCAGCGATCCGCAGGCGGCGATGGACGCGACGCTGTCCTGCGCCAACGGTATCGCGGGCGCGCTCTTTGCGACGCTGGGCACCAACCTGCACCCCGCCGCGCGACAGATCCACAGCGCCGCGCCGACGCAACGGCTGGAACAGGCGCTGGAGGATGCGCGCGACTACCTGGCGCAGGTCCAGATCCCGGCGGATGATACACCGGCGCGTGCCCGCTATTCGGCGCTGTTGCATCTGCTCGACCATCTGGGCCGCATGGCGCAACAACTGATGGATGAGGCGCATATGACACCGTTGCTGGGCGACCCTGTGTTGCGGCGTCCCGCGCGGGTGCTGGGCGCGGCGGCCCGGCGGGCGTCGATCCGGGGCACCGGCATGGATGCCGAGAAGATGGAGCGGCTGGAACGGCTGATCGCCGGGCGCACCGCCACCCTGCGCCGGTCGGCGCTGCTGCGTGAGCATGTCGGGCTGGTCAGTGTGGCGGGCGTGTTCGAATTGACGGCGTCGATGCGCTGGATGCACCGGACGGCGCATAACATGGCCCGCATCCTGCACTATCGCCGTCTCGCTGCCAGCGACGCGGCGGCGCAGTCGCCGGCACAGCAGGGTCAGGACACGCCGAGCCCCTGAACAGGGCCCGGCGCCTGGCGTTTATTGCGCTTCAAGCGCGGCGATGATCGCGTCGCCCATCTGCGTCGTCGAGACCGGCGTGCCACCATCGGGGCCCATCAGATCCGCGGTGCGCAGACCGTCGGCCAGAACCTTTTCCACGGCGCGCTCGACCTGATCGGCCTCGGCGCCCATGTCGAAGGAATACCGCAGCGCCATCGCAAAGGACAGGATGCAGGCGATCGGATTGGCCTTGCCCTGCCCGGCGATGTCGGGGGCCGAGCC
>JAGRMK010000295.1 GCA_020441345.1 Paracoccaceae bacterium | reverse complement strand
GCTTCGCCTCGCGCGAGACAGATCCGCTCAAGCGCTGGAAACTGTCGCCGATCTACAAGGCCAGCCTGGACAAATGGGATGACTATACCGCCGCCAAGGAAGCGATGTTCTTCTATACCGACACCGCCGACGCCCCCTGGACCATCATCAAGTCCAAGGACAAGAAGCGTGCGCGGCTGAATTGCATGAAGTATTTCCTGTCAACGCTGGATTACCCCGGCAAGGACCCTGAAATCGTCGGCACGCCCGATCCGCTGATCGTCGGCCATGCCCGCCATGTCATCAAGCCCAGCGCGATTTCGAACTGGACCTGATACCCGATTGGGGCAGCTTGCGCCGGCTTTGGTCGGAAGGCCCCGCGACGAACGCGTCACGATCCCGGTCGTGGCGCGTTTTGTCTGTTCGCCGCGAGCCGCCGCGGCCGGATCAGCGCAGCGCGATACCGATGATCACCATCATCAACCCCAGCACCGCCGAAAACAGCGCCACCAGATTGCGGTTGACCATGCGTTGCAGGGCCTGACGCATCGCCGTATCTTCCAGCCCCGATTGCCGCAGCCGCCAGGCGCTGATTGCCGTCGCCATCAGGCCCCCGACCCCGGCCAGTGTCACCACCGCACCGATCCACATCAGCCCTTCATATCCCGACATCGCCGCCTCGCTCGTTTGTGCCGCCGTCCTAGCGCAATGCCGCGCGCCGGGCAAGTTGGCGACGCGGCGGCGGGCTTGTGCGGATGCCGCCTTGCCTGAATCCGTCGCGGCGGCTAGGAACGGGGCTCACAAGGATCGCCCACATAGTCCGTCACAACGAGGCCCCCATGAGCAGCTCTCCCAGCACCTACGACGTCACCGCCGATGAACTGCGGCAGTTCATCGAACGTTTCGAGCACCTCGACGCCGAGAAAAAGGACATCGCCGACCAGCAGAAAGAGGTCATGGCCGAAGCCAAGGGTCGCGGCTATGACACCAAGGTGCTGCGCAAGATCATCGCCTTGCGCAAACGCAAGCCCGATGACATCGCCGAAGAAGAAGCGATGCTCGACCTCTACAAGGCCGCGCTCGGCATGGAATGACCGGCTTGACGCGGGCGGCGGCGGTCCTGCCGATCATCGCTGCCTGCGCCTCCGCCTTCAGGGCTCCAGCAAGGTCACGCCGGGAATCGAGCCGATCAGATCGAGGTCTTGTTCGTAAAGCTCGGTCAGGACATCGATATAATCTCCGTCCCAGCCGGGCAAGGCTTGGGGGATCGCCAGGCGCTCGGGCTCGATGAACTTGTCGAGCATCGCGCGCAACACACGCCGGCGGCTCAGGTCATCAGGGGTTGGGTTCTTGCGAAAATAGCGGCGCATCGCCTCGTGCGACTTGGGCGTGACCAGATCCCAGTAAAAGCCGAACCAGGCAGCGAATTCTTCCTGGCCGCGATGTCCGGACACGGCTTGCAACACCTCGGGCCAAAGCACCGGAAGATCCTCCAAGGTCCAGACAGTGATCGGCACGTCCGGCGCCTCGGTCCGCATCCGCAGCAGCACCTCGGACCAGCGCACCGTCAGCGGGTCGATGCCCTTCAGCGCCGCGTCCACCCCGCCCGCCCGCTTGTCATGCGCGAGCATCGGCAGAAACGTCGCCGGATTGCGAATCGTCAGGAAGGCTTCGACCCGTGCCTCGGGAAACAGATGCCGCAACTGCGCAAGGCGCGTGCCGGATTCGGGATACAAGCGGTCATTGGCGATAGCCCAGCGATGGACGGCCAGAAACTGCTCGGCACAGAACACCACGCGGCTGACGTCGTCCGCCTCCAGTATCCCGTCGAGCAGCGCTTCCTGCGTTTCGCCATTGGTGGGCTCGTCGCGCATCGCCTGCGCAAGCTCGCGCAACTGGCGCCGATACCCGCCGGGACCGGGCACCGCAATGCCTTGCCCGGCCAGCATGGTCCGGTTGCGCATCAGGCACCGCACCAGCTTGTCTTCGTCGGTCAGATGGGCCCCAAGATACAGCGCGATGTCCATGCCGCAGGCTTAGCGCGCCTGTCCTTGTCTGCGCAAGCCCTCGGGGCGTCGAAGGCATGAGGCGCCCTGCCCGTCCGGCATCGCGCCAAACCGTTTTTCCGCTTCCTGCCGGAATGGGTTCAGGCTTGAGCCGGGCAAAATTTGCCGCTATCAGGACGCTGCGCCGGTTTAGCTCAGTTGGTAGAGCAGCGGTTTTGTAAACCGAAGGTCGGGGGTTCGAGTCCCTCAACCGGCACCACCCGCTGATCGGAATCGCACCAATGCCCTCTGCTGGCGGGTCCGGGCACACGCGGGCAAACGCCCTGCGCAAACCCGC
>JAGRMK010000294.1 GCA_020441345.1 Paracoccaceae bacterium | reverse complement strand
GTGCCCTACATCGAGGTGCGCAATGCCTCGTCGCGGGTCGAACACGAGGCGACGACATCGAAGGTGGACGATGACCAGCTCTTCTATTGCCGCCAGCGCGGCATGGGCGAGGAAGAGGCGATCGCCCTGATCGTCAACGGCTTTGCCAAGGAGGTGCTGCAAGCCTTGCCGATGGAATTCGCGATGGAGGCGCAGGCCCTGGTCGCGATCTCGCTGGAAGGGAGCGTGGGGTGAACTACGGCGCCTTTTTCAAGGCCGAGCTGCGCACGCTCTGGGTCTTTTTCGCGGTGTTCATGGTCGTGGGCATCGTGCTGGATCTGCTGGTCTACCGTGTTCCGGTGGCCTGGGGGTCGCGGCTCGCGGTCGCGTTGCTGGCCTCGGTCGTCTATGCAGCCGTGAATGCCTGGATGAAGATGAGGAAAGCCCGGTGAGCGAACGCGAGCCCCCTTGTGGTTGCTATCCCAGCGTCCCGCGCGACCTGACGCAGGTGCGGGGCGGCGGCTGGTGGCTGGCGCTGCCGCTGGGGTTGATCGTGGCACTGGGCCTCGGCCTCTGGGCACTGTCCTGACAGGAGATTTGGAATGATCGTCACCACCACCCCCACCATCGAAGGCCGCCCGATCCGCACCTATCACGGCATCGTCACGGGCGAGGCGATCATGGGGGCGAATGTCGTGCGCGATTTCTTCGCCTCGGTCACCGATATCGTCGGCGGGCGCTCGGGCGCCTATGAAAGCAAGCTTCAGGATGCGCGCCAGACCGCCCTGCGCGAGATGGAGGACCACGCTGCCCGCCTGGGGGCCGATGCGGTCGTGGGCGTCGATCTGGACTATGAGGTCGTGGGCAACTCGATGCTGATGGTTTCGGCCTCGGGCACCGCCGTGAGTTTTGGCTGAGGAGGCCGCGATGGACTGGAAATGGCTGCTCACCGCCAGCGAACCGCGCCCGCGCTATGTACTGCTGGTGGTGATCGGTGTCGTGTTGATGATGACGCTGACCTATCCGATCTGGCAGCCGGGCGGGCGGGGCATGGCGGTGTTCGTCGCGGTGGCCTCGGTGATCCTCAGCCATCTGTCCGCGAAATTCGTGATGCGCCGTTGATCCCATGATCCAGACACAGACAGACCGGGGTGTGCCCGTCATCCGGCCCGAGCCGATGACCGACCGCCTGGCCGCCTGGAAAGGCGGCGCACCGCTTAGGCTGGCGCCGATGGAGGTGGTGCACGCCACCATCCGGCGCCGTCCGGTGGCCTTCTGTCTGAACATGGCCGATGACCCGATCCAGAACGCGCATCGTCAGGGTCGCTTCTACGAGGCGCAGGATCTGGCGCGGCTCGCCACGCATGTGCCGCCGGGGGCGACGATCCTCGATATCGGGGCGAATGTCGGCAACCACGCGCTTTATCTGGCCATGTTCACCGGCGCGCAACGGGTGGTGGTGGTCGAACCCAATCCCCTGGCGCTGGAACCCCTGGTCGCCAATGTGCTGGCCAACCGGATGCAGGGGCTGATCGACCTGGATCACCTGGGCTTCGGCCTGGGGGACGCCGACAGCGCCGGCTGGGGCATGAAGAAGCACGACCGCAATCTGGGCGCGACCAGGATGTTCGCGGGCGCCGGCGATCTGGTGGTGCGCAAGGGCGATCATGCCTTTCCCGATCTGACGCCGGCCATCGTGAAGATCGATGTCGAGGGCATGGAACTGCCCGTGCTGCGCGGGCTGCAGGCGCTGATCGCCCGCGCCCGGCCGGTGATCTTCATCGAGGTGCACATCGACAACGCCGATGCCTTTGCCCGCTGGGCCGACCAGAACCGCTATGACACCGAAATCCTGAGCCGCGAGGCGAAGACGACGAACACCCTGCTGATCCCGCAGGACCGGAAGTGAAAGAGGACATGATGCTGGAAATCAACAACCTGCACGTCAAGCTGGAAGACGAGGACAAGCAGATCCTCAAGGGTCTGACGCTGAGCGTCGAGGCCGGGTCGGTGCACGCGATCATGGGGCCCAACGGTTCAGGCAAGTCGACGCTGAGCTATGTCCTGTCGGGCCGCGACGGGTATCAGGTGACCGACGGCACCGCCACCCTGGACGGCGAGGACCTGCTGTCGATGGAACCCGAGGACCGCGCTGCCGCCGGCCTGTTCCTGGCATTCCAGTATCCGGTCGAGATCCCGGGTGTCGGCAACATGACCTTTCTGCGCACCGCCGTGAACGCGCAGCGCAAGGCGCGCGGCGAACCGGAATTGTCGGCGGGCGATTTTCTGAAACTGGTGCGGGCCAAGGCAAAGGATCTGAAGATCGACGCCGAGATGCTCAAGCGTCCGGTCAATGTGGGCTTTTCGGGCGGTGAGAAAAAGCGCAACGAAATCCTGCAAATGGCGATGCTGGAACCGCGTATGTGCATTCTGGACGAAACGGACTCGGGCCTCGATGTGGATGCGATGAAACTGGTGTCGGATGGCGTGAACGCGCTGCGCGACGCCGGGCGCGCGTTTCTGGTGATCACCCATTACCAGCGCCTGCTGGATCACATCAAACCGGATGTGGTGCATATCATGGCCGATGGCCGGATCGTGAAATCGGGCGGCCCCGAGCTGGCGCTCGAAGTCGAGAAAAACGGCTACGCGGACATTCTGGCCGAGGTGTCGGCATGACAGCGGCGGCGGCAACAAGCCCGCGGGCCGCGCGCTTCGCCGCGCGCCTGAAGGCAACCGGGGACCGGCTTTCGGGCCTTGAATTGCCCGCCTCCTCTGCCTGGATGGCGCGCGCGCGCGATGCGGCGCTGTCCCGGCTCAAGGGCATGGGACTGCCGGAAAAGCGCGACGAATACTGGCGTTACACCGATCCCGCGCGCCTGATCCAGGAGCCGGCAACCCCGGTTCCGGTGTTTGTCATCTCGGATGAAGCGCCCGTGTTCGACGCGATCGACCGGCTGAAGCTGGTGTTTGTCGATGGTGTGTTCGACCCCGAGGCATCCGACGAACTGACCGGCGAGGGGTTGGAAATCTGCCGCCTGTCCGAGGCCGGGCAGGCCGATATCCACTGGGCGCAGGATCTCTACGGCATTCTCGAAGCCAGGGGGCAAGCCCCTGTCGCGCGTCCGCTGGCCGCGTTGAACACCGCCACGGCAACCGACGGCGTGCTGATCCGCGCCACGGGCAAGGTCTCGCGGCCGGTTGCGCTGGTCTATCGCCGCCGCGACCCGGGCGCCGAGATGCGGCTGCATCATGTGATCCGGGTCGAACCGGGCGCGGAACTGACGGTGCTGGAAAGCGGGCCGGGCGCGGCGCGCTCGTCCGTGGTGCTCGAGGCCGATCTGGCCGAGGGCAGCGCGCTGCATCACGTGCGCACGCAAGGCCGCGACCACGCGCGCGTCGGCGTGACCCATGTCTTTGCCCGTGTCGCGGCGCAGGCGCATCTGAAATCCTTCACCCTGTCGGTGAACGGGGCGCTGGTGCGCAACGAGGCCGTGGTCTGGCTCGAAGGCGAAGAGGGCTCGGCCCATGTCGCGGGGGCCGCGATGGGAGACGGAGCGTTCCTGCACGACGACACGGTGTTCATCACCCATTCGGCACCCGGCTGCGAAAGCCGCCAGGTGTTCAAGAAGGTGCTGCACAATGGCGCGGTGGGCGTGTTCCAGGGCAAGATCCTGGTGGAACGGGCCGCGCAACTGACCGATGGCTACCAGATCAGCCAATCCCTGCTGATGGACGAGCGCAGTCAGTTTCTGGCCAAACCCGAACTGGAAATCTACGCTGACAATGTCAAATGCTCGCATGGCTCGACCTCGGGCGAGCTGGACGCCGACCACCTGTTCTATCTGCGCGCTCGCGGCATTGGCCAGGAAGAGGCCAAGCGCCTGTTGATCCTGTCGTTTCTTGGCGAGGCGCTGGATGAAATCGCCCGCGACGATCTGGCCGATGACATGCGGGATCGCCTGCGTGGCTGGCTGGAGCGCCACGGCGACTGATCCCATGCCCGTCAGCACCGATATCCTGCGCAGTTACCGCGCCCCGCGCGCCGTGCTGCGCGGCTTGCAACAAGGCCAGCGCCGCGAGGCGCGGATCCTGGTCTACCTGCTGGTTGCCTGTGGCCTGGTCTATGTCGCGCAATGGCCACGCCTGGCACGTCAGGCGCATTTCGATGACAGCGTGCCGCTCGAGGCGCTGATGTCAGGGGCCCTGTTCGGGGTGATGTTCCTGGCGCCGCTGATCTTTTACGCGATCGGCGGGGTCATGGGGTTGGTGCTTCGGGCGTTTGTGCGTGGGATCGACGGGTTCGACGTGCGGCTGGCGCTGTTCTGGGCGCTGCTTGTGGTCAGTCCGCTGATGCTGCTGCAAGGGCTGGTGTCGGGTTTGATCGGACCCGGACGCGAGGCGATGCTGAGCGGCGCGCTGGTCTTTGTCGTCTTCGCGGCGGTGTTGATCGCCGGGTTGCGCGTGGCGCTTGAAGCGGCGCGGGGCCGCGCGTAAACGGCAAGCGTAAGGAAACGCACATGACCCAGACCAATGACCTTTTTGCGCTGGTGCGCCTGACCGTGGTCGAGCCGGTCGCCGGCGGCAAGGCGGTGCTGGCGCTGAACCCGCCCATGCCGCTGCGCTGGATGCTGCTTGCGGCGGCGATCCTGGTGTCGGTGGTGCTGATCTATCTGCTGCCGGTGATGGCCGGGCAGGCGGATCAGTTGCCGTCGCCCTTGGCCTTTGCCGCCGGGCAGGGCGCGTTGAACCTGCTGGTGGTCTGTCTCGTGGCCTTTGTCGGGCGGGCGTTCGGCGGCACCGGCTCGTTCGACGATGCGCTGTGGCTGATGGCCTGGTTGCAATCGGTGACGGTGGCGCTTTTGGCGGTGCAACTGGCGGTCCTGTTGGTGATTCCGGTCCTGAACCTGCCGATCACCCTGGCTTCGATCGTGATTTCGCTGTGGATGCTGGTTGGCTTCATCTGCGCGTTGCACGAATTTCAGTCGAAGGTTCTGGTGCTGGTGGGCGGGGTCATGGTGTTCACGATGACCGCGTTTTTGTTGTCGATCCTGCTGCTGTTTCTCGGAATTGACCTGTCTGGAGCGACCGATGTTTGATGTCGAGACAATCCGCCGCGACTTTCCGATCCTGTCGCGGACGGTCAACAACCGGCCGCTGGTCTATCTTGACAGCGGCGCGTCGGCGCAAAAACCTCAGGTTGTGATCGACGCCATGACGCGCGCCTATTCCCATGAATATTCCAATGTTCACCGTGGGTTGCACTATCTGTCCAACCTCGCGACCGACCGCTACGAGGCGGTGCGCGGCACGGTGAAACGGTTCCTGAATGCCGGGTCCGAGGACGAGATCCTGTTCACCTCGGGCACCACCGAGGCGATCAACCTGATTTCCTATGGCTGGGCGATGCCGCGCATGCAGGCGGGTGACGAGATCGTGCTGTCGGTGATGGAGCATCACGCGAATATCGTGCCCTGGCATTTCCTGCGCGAACGGCAGGGGGTCAAGCTGGTCTGGGTCGAAACCGAGGCTGACGGCAGCCTTGACCCGGCGCGCGTGCTGGCGGCGATCACGCCCCGCACAAAGCTGATCGCCGTGACGCATATGTCAAACGTTCTGGGCACTGTGGTGGACATCAAGACCATCGTGCAAGGCGCCCACGCGCGCGGCGTGCCGGTGCTGGCAGACGGGTCGCAGGCGGCGGTCCATCTGCCGGTCGATGTGCGGGATCTGGGCGTCGATTTCTACCCGATCACCGGGCACAAGCTTTATGGTCCGTCGGGGTCCGGCGCGATCTATGTGCGCGCCGACCGGCAGGCCGAGATGCGCCCGTTTCTGGGCGGAGGCGACATGATCCGAGAGGTCACGCGCGACGATGTGATCTACAACGACCCGCCGCACAAGTTCGAGGCAGGCACCCCCGGTATCGTCCAGCAGATCGGCATGGGCGTCGCGCTCGAATACCTGATGGCGCTTGGGATGGAAAACATCGCCGCGCATGAGCGCACGCTGGCCTCCTATGCCCGCGAGCGGCTGAAAGGGTTGAACTGGCTGAGCGTGCAGGGCGATGCACCGGGCAAGGGCGCGATCTTCAGCTTTACGATGAACAACAGTGCGCATGCCCATGATATCTCGACTATTCTCGATAAAAAGGGCGTTGCCGTTCGCGCCGGGCAGCATTGCGCCGGGCCGCTGATGGAGCATCTGGGTATCACCGCGTCCTGCCGCGCATCCTTCGCGCTCTACAACACCGAGGCCGAGGTCGATGCGCTGGTCGATGCTCTGGAATTCTGCCACGACCTGTTCGGGTGAGGGATCCGTGCCCGGACGCCGCGCGATCCTGACGGGCGGTCTGGCGCTGGCGGCGGCGGCGGGTTTGCCGCGCCGAACCCATGCCGACGCAGCGCCGGTTCTGGTGATCGGGGCGGGCATCGCCGGATTGGCGGCGGCGCGGGAGCTGCGCCGCGCGGGGCAGCCGGTAATGGTGATCGAGGCCCGCGCGCGTCTTGGTGGCCGTCTTCAGACCAGCCGCCTGTGGCCCGATCGGCCGGTGGATCTGGGCGCAAGCTGGATCCATGGACTGCACGGCAATCCGGTGGCCGCGCTGGCCCGCGAGGCGGGCATGAGCCGCACCGTCTTCTTCGAGCAGTTCAAGCGGGTCACCGCGGCGACGCCGGTGCAGTACCAGAAGCGGCTGCGGCTGCTCGAAGCGCAGCGGCTGATGGTCGAGGA
>JAGRMK010000293.1:6033-8319 GCA_020441345.1 Paracoccaceae bacterium | reverse complement strand
GCGCGTTCATCACGCGGCCCATGTCCCGGATCGACCCGGCCTCGAGTTCTGCAATGGCCGCCATGATCGCCGCCTCGGTCTCGGCTTCGGAAAGCTGGCGTGGCAGGTAGCGTTCGATGATGCCGATCTCGGCCATCTCGCGCTCCACCAGTTCCAGCCGCCCCCCCTCTTCGTAGGCGCGCGCGCTCTCCTGGCGCTGCTTGACCATCCGCGACAAAAGCGCGGTAATCTCGGCATCGTTCAGTTCCCGATCCTCGCCATCCCCTCGCAAGGCGATGTCGCGATCCTTGATCGCCGCATGAATCAGCCGCAGCGTGGACAGCGTGAGCTGATCCTTGGCTTTCATCGCTTCTTTCATATCCGTCGAAATGCGCGCGCGAAGCGACATGGGGGACCGTCCGTCTCAGTTTCAAGATCGTGAACCATACCCCCGCGGCACGCCAAGGGCAACGTGCAGATCAGCGCCCGCGACGGCGGCTTGCGCCCCTTGACACTGCGCTTCGAATGCCGCATCTAGCGTCCCGTTGGGGCCGTAGCTCAGTTGGGAGAGCGCGTCGTTCGCAATGACGAGGTCAGGGGTTCGANNGTTCGATCCCGATCGGCTCCACCAGATCTCCGCAAGACGCCGCGCCGCACAGCGCGGCGTTTGCCGTTTTCCGGGGGTCAGCGCAACAGTCAGGGTGTCGGCCCGGTCGATGTGCCGAAAAAACCCGCGCCGCCATTGGCCAGCAGCGTATTCTGCCACGCGACGACCGCCTGATACAGGCTGATACCACCATAGCACCGGATGAAGACATCGAACCGGGTGGCATGCAAGACGTGAGCGGCAAAGATCAGATCGCCAACCAGCTTGTCCTCAAGCCGCGCATCCAGGTTTTCGGGGAAATGCCGCAGGTGTATGCCATCGCTGATGTTTTGCCCGGCGCGACCGCTGGGGCGCTTCTGCCTTACCGTCGCCTCGAAGTCGCGCTGCCTGCCGCGCGGCGGCGGGATTGGCCATCGCCGGCGAGATCGCCGTTTTGGGCCAGGTCAAGGCCTCGTAAATTCGCCGGCGTTCGCGCTCGACAACCGGCGACGACGGCGCGGCCCGGATCGTGACCGTGCGACACTGCCCGGTCCTGGCGGAATCGAGAAGCTAAACAAGGGCCCCCTGCACCAAGGCCTGAGATGCCGTCAGCAGCGAAAGAACGATGACTCCGGCCCGGATACGCCGTCTGATTGACCTGGCGCGCTCTCTTGGCTGGCGCAATCAGTGCCGGGCATGGCAGGCAATCCGTCAAACATAGACGCCCGCCCCTGCCTCAGCCGTCCAGTTCGGCCGCCATGCCGGGCACCACCTGCCCCTCGCAGCCCGCGCCGATGCCGGCGGCGTTGGCCTCGTCGGTGTCGATATGCATTTCGGTGAAGGCGGTCGGCTGCACCCGGATCAAAGTCCGTGCAAAGGTCAGGCCACGCTCGCCCCCGGTCAGGCGGATATTCACGTATTGCCCGTCCTCGACCCCCATTGCGGCGGCATCGGTCGGGTTGGTGTGGATGTGCCGCGCCGCCACGATCAGCCCGTCGGTATCCAATTGCCCCACCGGTCCGACCAGACGAATGGTCGGTGTGCCGTCAAGTTTGCCGCTGTCGCGCACCGGTGCCTCGATGCCCAGCGCGAAACTGTCGGTGCGCGAGACCTCGATCTGTGTGCGGCTGCGCAGCGGGCCCAGTATCGCCACGTGGTCCAGCGTGCCCTTGGGCCCGACCAGCGTCACGCGCTCTTTCGCAGCCCAGTTTCCGGGCTGGCGCAGATCGTGATCGGGCGTCAGGGTGTAACCCTCGCCGAACAAGGCGGCCAGCGACGCGGCGCTCAGGTGCACGTGACGGGCGGAAACCGCGATCGGGATCGGGCGGCTGGGGGCCCTGGCCTTGGACAGATGCCGCGCCACCTCGCGCGCGATCTGCAATTGCTCGGCGGTTTCAGTGACGATCACCGCCACACGCGATCCATAGGCCTGGATTTGCGGTGCGGCCCGCTCGGCGAGACGCACCGCGAGGTTGCGGTCGTGGTCCAGCCGCAGCCCCATGAATTGCAACCCGTCGCAAATCCGCCGCCGCATGCTGGCCGAGTTCTCGCCGATGCCGCCGGTAAAGATCACGCCATCCACACCACCCATCGCCGCCGCATAGGCACCGATGTATTTGCGCGCACGATAGGCATAGAGGTTGATCGCCAGCTGCGCAGCCCGGTCGCCCGCGGCCGCGCGGTCTTCCACGTCGCGCATGTCAGAACTGCCGGTCAGCCCC
>JAGRMK010000293.1:4551-5978 GCA_020441345.1 Paracoccaceae bacterium | reverse complement strand
CGATGCAGATACCCAAACGCGCCCGGATCGACATCACCCGAGCGGGTGCCCATCACCAGCCCTTCCAGCGGTGTCAGGCCCATCGACGATTCAAGGCTCTGACCCAGATTGACCGCGCAGATGCTAGCACCATTGCCCAGATGCACCGAGATAAGCCGCAAATCGGCCAGTGGCTGACCCATCGCCTCGGCGGCGCGTTCGGCGACGTATTGATGCGAGGTGCCATGAAACCCATAGCGCCTGAGGCCGGCCTCGCGCCAGGCCTGCGGCACGGCATAGGTGGTGACGCGTGGCGGGTTGGTCAGGTGAAAGGCGGTATCGAACACGCCCACCTGCGGCAGATCGGGCCAGACCGCGCGCGCGACGCGCACGGCATCCAGATTGGCCGGATTGTGCAGAGGCGCCAGCGGAGTCAGCGACTCGATCCGAGTCAGTTCGGCATCGTCCAGCAGGGCGGGCGTGCTGTGGTCGGGGCCTCCGTGCACAATCCGGTGGCCGATGGCCTCGATACCATCAATCCCCCAGTCCGCCAGCAAGCCGGGCACCGCGGCTGTCGCCGCCGCCAGATCCGCGTGTCGGGCAGAGCCCTTTTCCGCGCGCTCACCCGCTTGCAGCGAAAAGGCGCAACTGCCGTCACGGAACCTTTCGAACCCGCCCTTGAGCCGCTGCACCACCTCGGGCCCCGTATCGAAGACGCCGAATTTCAGGCTGGAACTGCCCGCGTTGAAAACCAGAATGCGCATGAAAGATCCCTGTAACTCTTTGCCGGCAAGATAGGGAACAATGAGGCGGGGTAAAAGGCTCAGACCCCGGCTTTCGTGCCCGCGGCCCCGGTGACGGTGCGACCCGCGACCCAGGCAAGGCCCGATGCCAGCACGAAATAGGCCGCAACGCCCCAACCCTGCCGCGCGTAATCGATGCCGGAATCGATCAGCACCCCCGTCAACCCCGGTCCAATTGCGGTGCCAAGCACCATGACCGCCGCGATCATCGCCCGGATCGAGCCGATGTGCCTAGTGCCGAAGCATTCGGCCCAAAGCGTCGAATTCAGCGTGCTGTTCATCCCCACCGACGCCCCCATCAGCACCATGCCCAGCGCTGCCATCGCCGGGCTTCGAGCAAGGGCGAACACGCAAAACCCCGCCGCCACCGGCAACAGATACACCGGCATGAGCCGCGTGCTGCCGAACCGGTCCACCAGCCAACCCGCGATTTGCAGGAACACCACGGCCGATACCGTGTAGAGCGGAAACAGCGACACCAGCGTGCCGTGAGTCCAGCCCTTGACCTCGGCCAGATGCACCTGGTGGAAAAAGAACGCCGTGCCCCAGGCCGCCGGCCCCATCAGCGCCGGAACCATCAGCCAGAACAGTGGCGTGCGCAACACCTGCACACGGGTCCAGTTGCGGCCCTGCATGCCCGTCGCG
>JAGRMK010000293.1:240-4500 GCA_020441345.1 Paracoccaceae bacterium | reverse complement strand
CGGCGCCAGCGCCAGCAGCACCAGCGCCGCACCGACCCAAAGGCTGCGCCAGGCAAACACCCCGAGCAGTGCCACGAAGGTCAGCGGCAACAGCGCCTCGCCCAACGCGACACCAAGCCCGGCGATGCCCACCGCCCGCCCGCGCGTGGCGATGAACCAGCGCGTCATCGCCACCATCGCCGTGTGTCCCATCAATCCCTGCCCGAACAGGCGCAGACAAAACACCGCCAGACCCAGCGCCCAGATCGCCGTGACTTGCGCCATCGCCAGCGCCGCGCAGGCCAGACCTGCGATCACCATCGGCCCCAGCCAGCGCACGCGCAGCCGGTCGGTCAGCCCCCCGGCAAAAACCATTACCACCGCCGAAGCCGTGGTCGCGCTGGCGTAAAGCCCGCCCCATTGCCCGTGTGACAGGCCAAAATCCTGCCGGATCGCCCCGGCGAAGACAGAGATGAAGAACGTCTGCCCGAAGCTGGACAGAAAGGTCAGCAGCACACCGGTGCCCAACCACAGCGCATTGTCCCGCACGAACGCGGCAAAGCGGGTCATCGGCGGGCCGACAGATCAGGGGATACCCCATGCCAGGGGTCGAGACGGGGCGCAGGGGTTTGGGTCAGGTCATGCATCCGGGCAAGGGATCAGACCCGAAGGCCCCGCGCAAGTCCTCTCAATCGTCGCCGCGCGGCGGTGCCTCGTCATCGACTTCGGCGGACGGGCCGGGAATCACGTAATCCCCGCGCAGCCAACGCGCCAGATCGATATCCGAGCAGCGTTTCGAACAGAACGGCCGATAGGCTTCGGTCGTGGGCTTGCCGCATTGCGGACAGGCCGGGGTGCCGGGTTTGACGCTCATCGGTTCAGCCAGGCCGCCAGCGGCACGCGGTCGCGCTTGCGGGTGAGTTCGAAATTGCCCAACGGGGTCCATCCAGCCAGATTGGCCTCGCCCGCGTCGGCGCGGAACGCCTTGCCAAGCACCTGTTCGACAACATGCCGGTCGCGTTTCGGACAGGGTGCCAGATCGACCACCACGATCCCCCCCAGCCCGCGCAGCCGAAGCTGGCGCGGCAGGTCACGCGCGGCGGCCAGGCTGGCCTTGAGCCCGGCGGCAGGCGAAGTATCGGCGCCGGTGTTCACATCCACCGCGATCAGCGCGCGCGTGGTTTCGATCGCCATCGACGCGCCGCCTTCCAGCGTGACATGGGGTTGCGCCAGCGCCTCGATCTGATCGAGCGCGCCGGTGTGATCCAGTGCCTCGGCGCTGGTATCGACCTCATCGACATCGCCCCAGTCGCGCCAGGCCAGTTCATGCGGCCCGGGAGCATCGACCAGAAGCTCTGGCGCGCCCTGCAGATCGGCCAGCACCGCCTCGGCCAGGCCGCGCATCTGGGCGATATCTTCGGCAATTTCCTCGGGCTCGGCGGCGTCACAGGCCGACCGCAGGATCAGGCCAAGTGCCTCATCCGCGCCTGCCATGCCCGCCGTTGACAGCGCCTCGAGCTCGGCGCGCAGCGCGTCGTCGCGGATCGTGCGCGAGATGTTCAGACCCGGCGCGCCGGGGGTGATGATGGCATAGCGGCTCTTGAACAACAGGCGCTGCGTGAGCGGGATCGCCTTGCCCGTCTCGGGCACTCCGGCGACCTGCACCAGAATGCGCTGCCCGGGCGCCAACCCCTTGGGCTGCTTGAGGAACCCGCGCGCGCCATCGGGCAGATCGACAAACACACCGCCCAGCCCCTTGACCGGGCGCCCCACCGTGCCGCGCAGAATTGCGCCCGGCGAAAGCCCGTCGGTTTCAAGCGCCAGATCCTCTAGCCGGCCATCGCGCAGCAACGCCGCCACTTCGCGCCCGTCGATATGGCCCAATGCAATCACGGTGCCCTTCATGCGCGATACCCCGCCGCTGCCAAAAGGGCGGCCGTCTCCGCCAGCGGCAGACCGACGACCGCGCTGAACGACCCCGAGAGCCACGGGATGAACGCCCCGGCGCGGCCCTGGATGCCATAGCCGCCCGCCTTCCCGCGCCATTCGTCGCTGGCCAGGTAGCCGTTTATCTCATTGTCCGACAGACGCTTCATCTTCACCGCCGTGACCACTTCGCGGGTCCAGATCCTGTCACCGCATTTCAGCGCAACGGCGGTGATCACCGAATGCCGCCGCCCGCCCAGCAGCGTCAGGAATTGCGCGGCCTCGGTCGCGCTTTCCGGCTTGCCCAGAATGCGGCGGCCCACAGCGACCGTGGTATCGGCGCACAGCACGAGGTCATCGGCCGCCGCCCGCACGGCGCGCGCCTTTTCCAGCGCCATGCGCGCGCAATAGGGGCGCGGCAACTCGGCTTTGGCGGGGGTTTCGTCGATATCGGCGGGGCGCACCGCATCGGGCACGATACCAAGCTGCGCCAGCAACTCCAGCCGGCGCGGACTGGCCGAGCCCAGAATCAACCGCATCACTTGAAGCGGTAGTTGATCCGGCCCTTGGTCAGATCGTAGGGCGTCATTTCAACTTGAACCTTGTCGCCCGCCAGAACCCGGATGCGATTCTTGCGCATCTTTCCTGCCGTATGTGCGATGATCTCATGGCCGTTTTCCAACTCGACCCGAAACGTCGCATTCGGCAAGAGTTCTCTCACGACGCCTGGAAATTCGAGCAGTTCTTCCTTGGCCATGGTCACTCCAATGATTATCCGCCCGCGATGCTGCAGGCGCGCTCTAAATGCGCCTTCGCAAGGGAAATATCAAGGTTTAACTTGGCGTGACAAGTCGGACAGGGGTTGACAGCCTTTCGGCCTGTTCGGACCAATGCGTCAGGTTCAAGACCACGCCATCCGCGCGGGTCTGTGCGATCTGGTTGCGTGACACCGTGGCATAGACCCAACCGGGCTGATTGAATCCGCCCTCGGCCAGGATGCCGTTCGCCGGCCAATTGCGGTCTGGCGGGCCATAGATCGCCGCGCGCCCGGTGTTTTCCTCGACCCCGACGCACCAAGGGGCGGCGCCAACCAGCGGCGCATGGACCACGACGCACTGGTTTTCCAGGGCGCGCGCCATCGACCCCACGCGCACGCGGGTGAATCCGGCCTCGGTTTCGGTGGTGCTGGGGGCCAGCAGGATCTCGACACCGACCTCGGCCAAGGCGCGCGACAACAGCGGGAATTCGCTGTCGTAGCAGATTACCACACCCAGCCGCCCGATCGGCGTGTCAAAGGCGCTCAAGCCGTCGGCGCCGGGAACCACGTCCCATTCCTCGCGCTCGAAACGGGTCATGATCATCTTGTCCTGATGGCCGATCACGCCATCGGGGCCAAACAACGTGGCGCGGTTGACCGGCCGGTTGCCGGTGAACACCGGACCCGATGCGCCCAGGATGTAGACCCCGAATTCGGCGGCCAGGGCGGCGTGCACCGCGTCCACCGCCCCCTTGTGCCGCGCGACCTCGGACAGCGCCCCCTCCAGATCCGCCGCGACTTTTGCACCGCCCAGGCTTGCCAGTTCCATCGCGCCGTATTCGGGGAACACCAGCAGTTGCGCGCCCTGCCCGGCTGCCTCGGCGACCCAACGGCGGATCTTGGCAGCGAACCCGTCGAAACTGTCGAACCAGTCCAGCGGATAGGCGGCGGCGGCAAGGGTCAGGGTTTCGGTCATAACGTGCGCATCCAGAATTGCAGGGATTTCTCGCTTGTAGCGGGTTCGCCAAGATCTTTCCACGAAAACCGCGCCACCACACCCTGCAGAGGGTGATAGCCCCGCGCCCGCCAGAACGCATCGAGCGGCCGGTATCCGGCGGGTTTCGCAGGATGAGCCCCGTCCCGCTGCACGGCACAAAATGCGACATGCAGACGACCCAAGTCGCGTGCATGCGCCTCGCGGCTGTCGAAAAACCGATGTCCAAACCCTCGCCCGCGATACGCTGGCAACAACACCGATTCCGCGCAATAGAAAATGTCTGACAAATTCAGCCTGGTACTGGCAAAGGGTTCCGCGAATTCATCGGCGTGATCCTCCATCGGTGTGCCGGTGGCCGCTCCGACCAGCCGCCCGCCGTCGAATGCCCCCACGACGATCGCGCGCGGGTTATTGCGATAGGGCTGCAAATACCCCCGCTCATAGTCCAGATCGCCGTCATAGAGATACGGCCAGTCGCGAAACACCGCGATCCTGAGCCGCGCAACATCGTCCAGCGCCTGGTCCAGATCCGCGCCGGTCAGCGCCGCAACCCTCATGCCGAAACCTGGGCGATCCAGTCCTGCAAGTTGTAATAGGTCGT
>JAGRMK010000293.1:0-168 GCA_020441345.1 Paracoccaceae bacterium | reverse complement strand
GTTTGCAGATACGTGCCGTTAACGATGAACTCCGCCGCGCCCCGCGTGCCGTCGGCATTGGCGAACACCACCATCTCGGTCAGGGTCTCGCGATAGGTTTCGCTCATGTGATGGCAGAACGCGGCAAAGGCGTCCTTGCCCAACCGCCGTGTCCCTTCGTTGACGTGA
>JAGRMK010000292.1 GCA_020441345.1 Paracoccaceae bacterium | reverse complement strand
TCGACGTGATCGGCGACTGGCTGACCGAAATCAACCTGACCTCGCCGACCGGGATTCAGGAGCTTGAACGGTTTGACGGCATCAATGTCGCCGAGACAATCTGGCGCGCCATAGAGGCAAGGCGCGCGGCGCAATGAGTTGGCAGGCCGGTGCAATCGGGTGGATGTGCAAGGCCCTGATCCTGCCCGTCTTTGCCAGAAGCGCCTTGCCTGAACCGAGCCGGTCGCGGTATGCGCGACTCTCGCGCCTGAGCTTTCGCGCGCCGCCCCTGTCGCTGAGCCAGCCGGCGCAGGTCGGCGGGATCCCGGGCCTCTGGGTGCAGAACCAGCCCCGGCGCGACGAGGTCGTGCTGTATCTGCATGGCGGCGGCTATTCCATCGGCAGCCCCGAGACGCATCAGGCAATGCTCGCGGCATTGGCCGCCCGAACGGGAATGCGCGCCTTTCTTCCCGATTACCGCCTGGCCCCCGAACACCCGTTTCCTGCCGCTTTCGACGATGCCCTGGCGGCGTGGCACGGCCTGACACGACTGGGGTATCGCCCGAACCAGATCATCTTGGGCGGGGATTCGGCCGGCGGCGGGCTGGCGCTGGCGGTGTTGGCGCATCTATGCCAGATCGGCCAGCGCCCCGCCGGACTCTTTGCCTTTTCGCCCTGGACCGATTTGACCTTCACCGGCGCTTCGCTGGTGACGAATGCCGCGCGCGAACGGGTTATTCCCGCCCATCGGTTGACCGAAATGCGGGCTTTGATCCTGGGCGGGGCACGACCCGGCGAGGCCAACGATCCGCGCCTGTCGCCGCTCTATGCGACGTTTCCGTCGCCGCCGCCGGTTCAGATCCACGTGGCGGAGTCGGAAATCCTGCGTGACGATGCGCTGCGCATGCGCAACCGCCTGCCACGGGCCGAGATCCGGTTGGCAGGCGATCTGCCGCATGTCTGGCCCATGATGCACAACCGCCTCCCTGAGGCGCGCCGCACGCTGGATGAAACCGCGAGCTTCATCGCGGCGTGTCTGCCCCCACGGTCAGACGAAAACTGACCGCTTCGGCGACGTGAGGCAGGCGGACCGGCTCACTCCGGTCGAGATCGGCAATCGTGCGGGCGACGCGCAATACGCGGTGGTAGCCGCGCGCGGTCAATCCGAACCGGTCTGCGACGCGCGCCAGCAGGGCGCGGCCCTCTGTGTCGGGGGTGGCGATCTCGTCCAGCAATCCGCCTTCGGCCTCGGCATTGACGCGCACCCCGGCGTGGTCGGCAAAGCGGAGCGCCTGGCGTGCGCGCGCGGCTGCGACCCGTTCGCCGATCTGCACGGAGCTTTCGCCGGTGGCTGGCAGGTCGAGGTCGGACCAGGCCACGGGCGGCACCTCGATCCGCAGATCGAAGCGATCCATCAACGGGCCCGAGATGCGCCCGAGATACTCTTCGCCGCATTGTGGCGCGCGCGCACAGGCGCGTGCCGGCTCGCTCAGATAGCCGCAGCGGCAGGGATTGGCGGCCGCGACCAGCAGGAAGCGGCAGGGATAGCGGGTGTGGGCATTGGCGCGGGCGACCACGACCTCGCCGGTTTCGATCGGCTGGCGCAGGGTTTCCAGCACGGTGCGCGGGAACTCGGGGAATTCGTCGAGGAACAGCACGCCGTTATGCGCGAGGCTGATCTCGCCCGGTTTCGCCCCGCGCCCACCGCCGACGATCGCCGCGACCGAGGCGGTGTGATGCGGCTCGCGGAACGGGCGCACCCGCGAGATCCCGCCCTCGTCAAGCAGCCCGGCGAGGGAATGGATCATCGAGGTTTCCAGTGCCTCGGTCGGGGAAAGCGGCGGCATGATGCCAGGCATGCGGGCCGCGAGCATGGATTTGCCAGAGCCCGGCGAGCCGACCATGAGCATGTGGTGGCGCCCCGCCGCGGCGATTTCCAGTGCCCGCTTCGCGCGTTCCTGCCCCTTCACGTCGCGCAGGTCGCGGACCCCGGCCTGATCGATGATCTCGCCGGGTTGCGCCCGGGGCAGGGGGGTCTGCCCGGTGAAATGGCGGATTGCCTCGGACAGGGTGGCGGGGGCAAAGACCTGTGCGGCGCCGACCCAGGCGGCTTCGGCGCCACAGGGGGCGGGGCAGATCAGCGCGCAATCTTCGCTCGCGGCGGCCATCGCCGCTGGCAGCGCCCCGACCACGGCCACCAGCGCCCCGTCGAGCGCCAGTTCCCCCAGCGACACGGTTTGAGTCAGGTCCTCGGGCGGGATGATCCCCAGCGCGGCCAGCAGGGTGAGCGCGATCGGCAGATCGAAATGCGAGCCTTCCTTGGGCAGGTCGGCGGGCGAGAGGTTGACGGTGATCCGCCGTGGCGGCAGCGCGATCGACAGTGACGACAGCGCGGCGCGCACCCGTTCGCGGGCCTCGGACACTGCCTTGTCGGGCAGGCCGACGACGTGGAACGCGGGCAGCCCTGGCGAGAGCACGCATTGCGCCTCGACGATCCGCGCGTCGATGCCGTCAAACGCCACGGTGCGTGCCCTTGCCAGCATTCCCCGTCCCCCTGTCAACCCGCCGCAGGATCGCGGTTAACTGGTTAGAAATTGGTTAACGCGGCGCGGTTTGATCCGTCGCAAGGTCGCCGGGGGGCAAATCAGGCAGGGTTTGTGGCAAAAAGGACCACCATGACCGCTGCCAGGAACCGTGCCGACCTGATCGCCGTGAGCAACGCCGAATATGCCAGGCTGCGCAAACTGATTGACCCGATCCCTGAGGCTGCCGCATTGCCGCGCGATGCCGAAGGTTGGTCGATACGCGACATCATCGCGCATCGCACGCATTGGTTGGGGTTGTTCTTTTCCTGGACCGCCGGAGGCGAAGCGGGCGAGGACGTGCAGACTCCGGCACCGGGGTACAAATGGAACCAGCTCACGGCGTATAATGAAGCCGTGCGTGCCGCGTCGGCAGGAAGCGACTGGGCGCAGGTTCAGAGCGATATGGAGGCCGCGCATCTGCGTCTGATGGCCTGGATCGAGGCAAGCAGCGATGAACGGCTTTATACCTGCCACCTCTATCCCTGGATGAACGATTGGCCTTTGGGACGCTGGGCAGAGGCGGCGGGGGCCAGCCACTACCGGTCAGCGGCAAAGGCCATCCGCAAGATGCTGCGCGATAGGGAGTGAGTCGCATACGGGATGCCCAGGAGGGCAACAGGGTCAAGGCGCGCGGCCCTCCAACGCGTCGAGATCGGCGTCTTCGATTGCCGGCAAGGCCGCGAGAATGCGGTCAATCGGCCAGTCCCACCACGCCAGCGCCAGCAATCGCGCGATGGTGGCGTCATCAAAGCGCATCTTGACCACCCGCGCCGGGTTTCCCGCCACCACGGCATAAGGCGGCACGTCATGGGCAACAACCGCACAGGCCGCAACGATTGCCCCGGCGCCGATAGTGACGCCGGGCAACACGCGTGCCTCGAACCCCAGCCAGACATCGGGCCCGATGACGGTGTCGCCATGGGTGCGCGCCTCGTCGCGATATGGTCCGGTGGTGGACATATCGTAAATTCGGAACGGATAGGTCGACACTCCGCGCAACGGATGGTTTGCCGAGGCGGTGATGAAGGTCACACCCTGCGCGATCTGGGCGAAACGCCCGATCACCAGGCGTTCGGGCGCGCCAGGGTAGAGATAGGGCGCGAGGCTGGCGGCGTAATCATCGGGCACGCGGAAATCCGAGGCATAGGCATAGTCGCCCACCTCGATATTCGGGTGGTCGATGGCGGCACGCAACAGCACGGTGCCGGGATGCGCGGTGCCATCGGGCAGGATGATCGGGTGCAGGGTCAGGGGATCGGGCAGCCGCTTTGGGCCAGAAGAAAAGACGGGCATGACAAGTCCTGTGCTGTGAAACCGGATTGGGTGTCAGGCGTGGGTCTTGGTCATCGGTCTGTCCTCTGATTGGCGACAGAATAGGCCAAACGGTTGAAAAAGGAAAGGCGCGCGGGTTTCCCCGCGCGCCAAAAGCGTGACGACGGCGGGGTGAACCCCGCCCTACGCCTTACTTGATGATCTTGGAGACGACGCCAGCGCCGACGGTGCGGCCGCCTTCGCGGATGGCGAAGCGCAGGCCGTCTTCCATCGCGATCGGTGCGATCAGCTCCACCACGAACGACACGTTGTCGCCCGGCATCACCATCTCGGTGCCCTCGGCCAGCGTCACCGTCC
>JAGRMK010000291.1 GCA_020441345.1 Paracoccaceae bacterium | reverse complement strand
CGATCTCGGCCAGCGGTTTCTCGAAATCCAGATAATGCGTCATGGCGCCTCACGCAGCGAATTCTGTGTTTATATGACGCCACGCGGGCGCGGATGCAACTCGGCCGGGCGCAACAGCGCCCCGCGCGCGCAACCGGCCTGCCCGGCGCGAGACGAGGGGAGAGGAAAGGACCGCCCATGGACAAGCTCGACTTCAAGAAGACCGACCGGCCGCTCTATTCCGGCAAGCCCGGCCGCTGGGACCGGATCGTCGTGCCGGCGATACGATTTCTGATGATCGACGGGCAGGGCGATCCGAATGCCGCCGGCTATGCATCGGCGCTGGCCGCGCTTTATCCGCTGGCCTATGGGGTCAAGGCGCTGCTCAAGGCGCGGGGCGCGGATTTCACGGTGCCGCCGCTCGAAGCGTTGTGGAGCGCCGAGGATCCGTCGGCTTTCGTCACCGGCGAGCGTGCCGCCTGGCGCTGGACCGCGATGATCCGCCTTCCCGACGGCGCCGGGGCGCAGGATGTCGAGACCGCCCGCGCCGCGGCGGCGGCAAGGGCGCGGCGCAAGCCCGGATCTGACCCCGGCATGTTTGCCCGGATCAGGCTCGCCGTTCTGGACGAGGGCGATTGCCTGCAAACGCTGCATGTCGGCCCCTTCAGCGCCGAGGCCCCGGTGCTTGCCGCGCTGCACGAGCGCGAGATGCCGGAACTGGGCCTGACCTTCAACGGCGCACATCACGAGATCTACCTGTCCGACGCGCGCCGCACGGCGCCGGACCGGCTCAGGACCATCCTGCGCCAGCCGGTCCGGCCGCTCTGACCGGGTGCGGCCCTACCCGTCGATCATCTCGGCCTGGCGCACGATCACCTCGGCCTGCTTGATGCTGGCGATATCGACAAGCCGGCCCTTGTATACGGTCGCGCCCTCGCCCTTGGCCTTGGCCTCTTCCATCGCCGCCAGGATTTCGCGCGCTTCGGCCACGACCTCCTCGGAAGGCGTGAACACCTGATTGGCGAGCGCGATCTGCTTGGGGTGGATCGNNNNTGCCGACCATGCCCAGCGTCGCCGACCGCCGTGCCTGGGCGATGAAGCCCTCGTCGTCGCTGAAATCGCCGAACGGGCCGTCCACCGGCAGGATGCCATGCGTGCGGCAGGCCGCCACGATGGCCGTCTGCGCCCAGTGCCACGGATCGGGCCAGTACTTCTGACCCTCATGTATCATGTAGTAGTTTTCCTGCGTGCCGCCGATGCCGGTGGTCTGCATCCCCATCGAGGCCGCGAAATCGGCCGCGCCAAGGCTCATCGCCTGCAAGCGCGGGGACGCGGCCGCGATCTCTTCGACGTGCGCAATACCGGCGGCGGATTCGATGATCACCTCAAAGCTGATCGGTTTCTTGCGCCCCTTGGCGCGCTCGATCGCGGTGACCAGCGCGTCAACTGCATAGACATCCGCCGCGCAACCGACCTTGGGGATCATGATCTGATCAAGCCGGTCGCTGGCGTTTTCCAGCAGATCCACGACATCCTTGTACCACCAGGGCGTGTCCAGCCCGTTGATGCGCACCGACAAATACTTGGTGTTCCAGTCCACGTCATGCGTTGCCCGGATGATGTTCTGACGCGCCTGGTCCTTGTCCGAGGGGGCGACCGAATCCTCCAGATCGAGATTGATCACATCCGCCGCCGAAGCCGCCATCTTTTCGAACAGGGCCGTGCGAGAGCCGGGGCCGAACAATTGGCAGCGATTGGGGCGGGCAGGGGCGGGGGGCTGGATGCGGAACGACATGCGCGGCCTCGGATAAGGAAATTACGTAATGTTCGGCTGGGTGGTTATTATGTTGCGCGCCCCTTTGCAAGGGGGTTTCTGCGGGTGCGAGGGTCGCTGTTGCGGCGCGGCAAGCGCGATGCCCCTGCGATTCCGGTGCGTCAAACACTTCGGGCGGTATCGCGGGCCGGCGCAGGACATACGCGTGCACTTGTTGGACGGTGCTTGCAAGAAAGTTCCGAAAAACTGCGAAGATGACGATGATCCTTCGATAAATTACCGGGTTGGCCTGCAAGTTTTCAACGACATTCGCGTCTGTTTCGGGCATCTTGCCGCGACAGATTTCCAAAGGACACCGCGATGATCGAGACCCCGTATCTTCTGTTTCTCGGCGATGCGCCCGACCAGCTGGCCGCCAAGGTCGCGCAGGGCATCAAGGACTGGCGCCCCGAATTCGCCGTCGGCCAGCTGCGGTTGGACGGGTGCAAGGCAGACATGGGTCTGCCCGACATGACCCTGGCCGAAGCCAGGGCCGCCGGGGTGAAAACCCTGGTCATCGGTGTCGCCAACCGCGGCGGCGTGATCAGCCTGAAATGGAAAAAGCTGTTGGTCGAGGCGCTGGAAAACGGGTTCGACCTGGCCTCGGGCCTGCATAATCTGCTGCGCGATGAAGAGGATCTGGCGGCGGTTGCCCGGGTCACGGGACGCACCCTGCACGACGTGCGCATTCCGTCGGTGAAATACCCGATCGCCAATGGCGAAAAACGGCGCGGCAAGCGCGTGCTGGCGGTCGGCACCGATTGTTCGGTCGGCAAGATGTACACCGCGCTGTGCATGGAAAAGGAAATGCACGCGCGCGGCATGAAAGCGACGTTCCGTGCGACGGGTCAAACCGGGATCCTGATCACCGGCGACGGGGTGCCTCTGGATGCGGTGATCGCCGATTTCATGGCCGGGTCGATCGAATATCTTACGCCCGATAACGATGAAGACCACTGGGATCTGATCGAAGGGCAGGGCAGCCTGTTCCACGCCAGCTATTCCGGCGTGACGATGGCGCTGATCCATGGCGGGCAGCCCGATGCGCTGATCCTGAGTCATGAGCCAACGCGCAGCCACATGCGGGGTTTGCCGGGCTATGCCTTGCCCAGCCTGGACGCTTTGCGCGATCTGGCGCTGACGGTGGCGCGTGTCGTCAATCCGGCCTGCGAGGTGGTGGGGGTTGCCGTCAACACCCAGCATATGTCCGACGCCGAGGCGCGCGGCTATCTGGCCGAGGTCGAGGCCCGTCTGGGCCTGCCGGCGACCGACCCGTTCCGCTATGGTGCCGCGAAACTGGTCGACGCGCTGGCCGACCTGTGAGGGGGGCGGCGCCTTGGGGGCTTCGAGCCCCCGCGGCGCCGGTGGGCCGCGGCCCACACCCGCCCAAAGGGGGGCACACCCCCCTTTGGAAACCCGGTGAGTATTTCCCGGCAAGATGAAAGGGGCGGCGATGATTTCTGTTCAGGCGGAACGATTCAGGTTGGCCGAGGTGTTCACGATCTCGCGCGGGTCGCGCAGCGAGG
>JAGRMK010000290.1 GCA_020441345.1 Paracoccaceae bacterium | reverse complement strand
AACACCCAGGACGGACGCCGCAACAGCGCCGCGATCGGTCAGGTTGGTGACAATAACATGGTCGATACCGACCAGATGGGTCGCCGCAACACGCTGGGCGTATCGCAGATCGGGTCGAACAACGACGCCCTGGTGCGCCAGAACGGGCGCCTCAACACCACCGCCATCGTCCAGAGCGGGCACCACAATACCTCGACCGTTCAGCAGAACGGATCGAACAACACGGTCGCCATCGTCCAGAACTGAGACATGCGATCCAGTCCGCGGGGCTTTCCCCTGCCCCGCGGCGTCCCCAACTTTCCGCCACAGGAGACCAACATGCGAGCCCTTACCCCCCGCCGCACCCCCGCCCTGATCGTGGGCCTGACCCTGGCCGGTTTTTCGGCCGCTGCCTGCGGCATCCCCGCCAGCCATGCCCAGACCACCGACAGCGACACGCCGCTGCGTTGCGAGATCGCGCTGGAGCCCGTCGCGGGCGGCACGATGATCGAAGGGCGCGTGACCTCGAACTCTGCCGTCACCGGCACCTATGCAATGGCCATCACCAGCCGCAGCTCGGGCGGGTCGACGACGATCCGCCAGTCGGGCGATTTCGAAGCCAGCGCCGGCGCCCCCGCCACGCTCAGTGAAACGCGCCTGATGGGGTCTCCCGCCAGCCACAGTGTCGATCTCGAGGTGCGTGTCGGTGGTCGTCGGCTGAGCTGCGACCAGACCAACCTCTGAACCTGCCGCGGCGGGGTTCCCGCCCCGCCGCAGCACCCCAAAGATCCAGTCCCTTTTTCAGCACCCGCTTTTTTCCAAACCCACCCTCTGCCAAGGATCCCAGCCATGAAAACCCTCGCTTTCGCCGCCGCCTTCGCAACCGCCCTTGCTCTGCCGATGGCCCCCGCCGCCGCCGGTTCCGGTGGTCAGATCTCGATCAACGTCGCCCCTTCGAACCAGCGCGAAGCCGAGGCCCTGCGCTTTGGCCTGGCGATGTTCGCCCTGGCCCGTGACATCGACACCAACGGTCATGTTACGCAAAACGGCGTCAACAACGCGGCCGGGATTTACCAGGGCGGGCCGAACAACCGGGCAATCATCCACCAGGACGGCCGCGGGCATGACGGCTCGATCAGCCAGACCGGCGGCAACAATTCCTATGGTTTGTTCCAGTTCGGTCAGAACACCTCGGGGCACGTGCAGCAAACCGGCGGCCAGAGCGGCCTGACGCTGCAATTCGGCTGGTAAGCCCGAAGAAACCGCAAAAGACGGGTGGCCCCCAAAAGGGTCGCCCGTTTTGCTATTCAGACGGTGATCAGGATCGCGCGGAAGTCATTGACATTGGTCAGCGTAGGGCCCGTTACCACCTGCCCGCCGATCCCGGAAAAGAAGCCATGTGCATCGTTGTCGGCCAGCGCCTGCGCCGGGTCCAGACCGGCGGCGCGCGCGCGCGCCAGCGTGCCGGGGCCGATCAGCGCGCCCGCGACCTCGGCGGCGCCATCGACCCCATCGGTATCGCAGGCCAGGGCGTGAATACCCGCGGCCCCGTTCAGCGCCAGAGCCAGTGCAAGGCAGTATTCCGCGTTCGGTCCGCCGACCCCGTTGCCGCGCCGGGTCACGGTGACTTCGCCACCCGAGAGCAACAGAACGGGCGGATCACCCGGCGCCATCGTGTTGCGGATCGTCAGCGCCTGCTCTGCGTGTTCGCGCGCGAGGTCACGCGCCTCTCCTTCCAGCGCATCGCCGAGGATACGCACCGCGCACCCGGCCTCTTGCGCCAGATCCGCAGCCGCGCGCAGCGATTGCGACGGCGCCGCGACGATCCGGTTCTCGGTGCGCGACAGGCGCGGGTCTCCGGGCGCGATAACGCCGCTTTGTCCCTGCAACGCCTGGGTCACGCTTTGCGGCACCGCGATATGCCACCGGGCCAGCACCGCGCGCGCATCGGCGACCGTGGCGGCATCGCCCACCGTGGGACCAGAGCCGATATAGGCCGGATCATCGCCCGGCACATCCGAGATCATCAGCGCCAGCATTCGCGTGGGCCAGGCCGCCGCCGCCAGCTGCCCGCCCTTGACCCGGCTCAGATGCTTGCGCACCGCGTTCATCCTGTCGATCGGCGCGCCCGAGGCCAGCAGCGCCGCGTTCACCGCCTGTTTCTGCGCCAGAGTCACGCCATCGACCGGCGCGACCAGAAGCGCCGAGGCCCCACCCGAGATCAGCGCCAGCACAAAGTCGCCCTCGGCCAGCCCGTGCAACAAGTCCAGCATTCGCGCCGTTGCACGGAACCCGGCTTCGTCGGGCACCGGATGCGCGGCCTCGACGATCTCGACCCGCTGGCAGGGCCGCGCATAGCCATAGCGGGTGATGACCAACCCCTCGCAGGGGCCCCAGGCGCTCTCGACCGCTTCCGCCATGCGCGCGCTGGCCTTGCCCGCGCCGATCACCAGAACGCGGCCCGTGGGACGGGGCGGCAGGTGGTTGACCAGTGACCGCATCGGGTCAGCCACCGCAACCGCCGTGTCAAAGAGCGCGCGCAGGAATGCGGGGATCGCGGTGTCATCCATTTCAGGCTCCGGTGTGGCAAGACATTTCGCCACCATGCCCCGGTGGCGCGGGTTTCGACAACTGGCAAGTGTCTGGCGGGCGCCGCAGAGTCATGTGCAAAAAACTGCACGAACAGAAGTAGCATCTTGCATTTATCTTCGAATGTTGCACTATAAAGCACATGCGGGCGCAGCCAGCTGCGCGCGGTCCCGGGGAGGGGGCCGACCCCGCACCAGGAGGAGAGCCAGATGACCGAGAACGCCGCCCTGTATTTCGTGGACCGCCATCTGTCCGAGGGGCGCGGCAGCAAGACCGCGTTCCGCGAGGTGGACGGGGACAAGCGCAGCCTGAGCTATGCCGACCTTGCAGAGCAGAGCGCGCGGTTTGCCGGGGCGCTCGACCGCCATGGTGTGCGGCGCGAGGAACGCATCGCGATGATCGTTCGCGACCAGCTGGAGTTTCCGGTGGCTTTCTGGGGCGCGATCAAGGCTGGCGCGATCCCTGTGCCGCTGAACACCCTGCTGTCCGCCCCGGTTTACGAGGCGATTCTCGCCGACAGCCGCGCGTCGATCCTGGTGGTGTCAGAGCAGTTGTGGGAGGTGGTGAAACCCGCCATCCAGAGCAACCGGTTCCTGCGCGCCGTGGTGGTGATCGGTGCGGCGCCCGAAGGCTGCGAAAGTTGGGACGCCTTCACCCGCGACGCGCCCGCGATGGACACCGTCGAGGCGCATGGCGACGAACTGGCGTTCTGGCTCTATTCGTCGGGTTCCACCGGCACGCCCAAAGGCGTGCGCCACGTACATTCCAGCCTGAAAGCGACCGCCGACACCTTTGGCGCGCAGGTTCTGGGCATCCACGAGGATGACGTGGTGTTTTCGGTCGCCAAGATGTTCTTTGCCTATGGGCTGGGCAATGCGATGTCGTTTCCCTTGTCGGTGGGCGCAACAACGGTGATTTTCGGCGGCCGCCCGACGCCCGAAACGGTATTGGACATCATGGCGACCGAAAAGCCGACGCTCTTTTGCGGCGTGCCGACGCTTTACGCCGCGCTGGTCGCGGAACAGGAAAAGAAGGGCACGAAGCCGGACCATGCCATCCGCCTGTGCACCTCGGCCGGCGAGGCCCTGCCACGTGACATAGGCCAGCGATGGCAGGCTCTCTGGGGGGCCGAGATCGTCGATGGCGTTGGCTCGACCGAGATGCTGCACATCTTCCTGTCGAACCGGCCGGGCGACATCGTTTATGGCACTTCCGGCGTGGCGGTGCCCGGATATGAGGTGCGGCTCGTCGATGAACACGACGAAGACGTGCCCGAAGGCGAGGTCGGCGAGTTGCTGGTGCGCGGGCCATCCAGCGCCGATGGCTACTGGAACCGGCGCAACAAGTCGCTGAGCACCTTCCAGGGGCATTGGACCCGCACGGGCGACAAATACGAGCGCACCCAGGACGGGCGCTTTGTCTACTGCGGGCGCACCGACGACATGTTCAAGGTCTCGGGTATCTGGGTCTCGCCGTTCGAGGTCGAACAGGCGTTGGTCGAATTTCCCGGCATTCTGGAGGCCGCCGTCGTTGCCCGGGCCGACGATCAGAACCTGATCAAGCCGGCCGCCTTCGTGGTGTTGAAAACCGGCGGGTCGCTGGATGCCGAGGCGCTGAAAGACCACGTCAAGGCCAGGATCGGCATGTGGAAATACCCGCGCTGGGTCACGGTGGTCGAGGATCTGCCGAAAACCGCCACCGGCAAGATCCAGCGGTTCAAGCTGCGCGACGCCGGTGGGGCGCAATGAGCATCGACTGGGGCAAGGGCGAGGGCAGGCTGCGGGTCGGCGGCAAGGATCTGGAATGGGCCAGCTGGGGCACGCCCGCCGTCGGGCCGGTGATCGTTCTGCTGCATGAGGGGCTTGGCTGCGTGGCGCTCTGGCGCGATGTTCCGGCACAGATCGCCAAGGCCACGGGCTGCGCGGTCTTTGCCTATTCGCGCGCGGGCTATGGTCAGTCGGACCCCGCCGACCTGCCACGCCCGATCGACTACATGACACGCGAGGCGGTCGATGTGCTGCCCCATATCCTCGATGCGATCGGCGCCCGGCAGGTGATCTTGATGGGCCACAGCGATGGCGCGACCATCGCCGCCGAGTACGCGGGCCGGGTCGCGGATGCCCGCGTGCGCGGTCTGATCCTGATGGCGCCGCATGTGTTCACCGAACCTTTGGGCCTGCGCGAGATCGAACGCGCGCGCGACGCTTTCGCAACAAGCGACATGGCTGCGCGCATGGGCAAATATCACCGCGACCCGGTGGCCAGTTTTCGCGGCTGGAACGACGCTTGGCTGAACCCCGCGTTCAAGGCTTGGAACGTGGCCGATGTGATCGACTATCTCCGTGTGCCCGCGCTGGTGATCCAGGGCGAACAAGACCAATACGGCACGCGCGCCCAGGTCGATGAAATCGCCGAACGGTCCTATGCCCCGGTAGAGGTTCTGATGCTGGACGGCTGCCGCCATTCGCCGCAGTTCGACCAGCCGCAGCGCGTGCAAGAAGCGGTGGCTGCCTTCACCGCGCGCCTGATCCGCATCGAGGCCGCCGGGCCGGTTCCGTCGTGACCCAACCCGGCGGCGCACTGGCCTTACCCACCGCGCCGCATCTTCCCGGCCGCAATCCGCGCCCCCCCGAGACGTTTTTCGCACCACTCAAGGCCGGGATCGTGCCGGGGATGACGCCTTCGGATCTTGCGCAAAGCGCGGCTTTCGCGGCGGGCTTCACCCTGTTCGAGGCCGGGTATTTCTGGGAAGCACACGAGGTCTGGGAGGCGGTCTGGTTGCGCCTGCCCCCCGCCTCGCGCGAGCGGCATCTGATGCAGGGGCTCATTCAGCTGGCCAACGTCGGGTTGAAGCGGCGCATGGGGCGCGTTGCGGCGGCTTCACGGATCCTGACGCGCGCCGACAGCG
>JAGRMK010000017.1 GCA_020441345.1 Paracoccaceae bacterium | reverse complement strand
CGCCACAGGCTCATGCCCTGACCGACGTGACCGGCTTCGGACTGGCCGGCCATCTGGACGAAATGCTGCGCGCGAGCGGCGTCTCCGCCAAGATCGATCTCGCCGCCCTTCCCCTGTTCGACGGTGCCGAAGCACTCGCCGAACGGGGCGTCGCCTCTACCCTCGCGCCAGCCAACCGTGCCGCGCTCGTCGGCCGCATCTCTGCGCCGCACAATGCTCGCGCGGCCCTGCTGTTCGACCCGCAAACTGCGGGCGGGCTGCTGGCTGCCGTGCCCGCCGACCAAGCCGACACCCTGCTGACCGCACTGACCGCCGCAGGCTACACAGCCGCTCGGATCGGGACCATCCATCCCGCAGGCGCGAACCCAGCCCTGACCACTTTTTAACCCCTCGCCCTCATCTGTCCTGAAATATCCTCGGGGGTTCCAAGGGGGTGGAAAACCCCCTTGCCCGGGGCGTGGGGGCCAGGCCCCCACCGGCGCGCCGAGGGGTCACCCGACCCCGAGACGCGCCGCCCCCTTATCCCAGCGCGGTCATCCAGCCCCAGGCCGTCAGCACGCACATCAGCGTCGCCACCAACACCGTCGAGGCCGCGACGCGTTTCGCCCGGCCATACATGTTGGCAAAGAGATAGGCGTTCACCCCGGGCGCCATGGCCGATGTGACGACCGCCGCGCGAAACTGGCCGGGCTCGACGGCCAGCATCCGGCCCATGCCCCAGGTCACCATCGGATGCACCAGCAGCGACACCGCCACCGCATAGCCGATCAGCTTCAGATCGCCCTCGGGCTTGTATCGATACAAGACCCCGCCCAGCCCGAACAGCGCCGCCGGCAACCCCGCGCGCGCCAGCAGTTCGGCCCCGTCGAAAACCGCGCCCGGCAACGGCAGGCCGCTGAGATTAACCAGCGCCCCCAGACCGATGCCGATCACCAGCGCGTTCGACGCCAGCCCCTTGATCACCCGGCCCAGCGTTTTGATCAGGCCCGCCCCCTTGGCGCGCACCCCCTCCATCGTCATGATACCGACCGCGTAGCAAAACGGCCCATGCAACGCGACGATAGCGAAATTCGCTGACAGCGACGCCACGCCATAGGCGCGCTCGGATATCGCCAGCCCCAGCAGGACCGAGTTCGAGAACAGGCACACGAACCCCACCGCCACCGCGTCTTCCCAGTCGCGTCCGAACAGGAACCGCGCGCCGAGCAGTCCGGCCAGAAACCCGGTGAACGCGCCGGAATAGAAGCTGACCAGCATCCGCCATTCGAACACATGGCTCAGGTCGAGCCGCGCCAAAGCCAGGAACAGCATTGTCGGAATGGCGAAATTCTGCGCGAATTTCATCAGCGCCTCGACGCCCAGGTCGCTCATCCAGCCGCGCCAGACCACGCCATACCCTGCCCCGACCACCAGAAAAACCGGCAGGATAACGTCGATCAGGGCCTGCATGCCGCCAGCCCCCCGCGCGCGGTCATAGTGCGACCTCCAGCACCATGCCGTCATAGGCGGGGGTCACATGGTCCGGTGTTTCGGCCTCGAGCGTCGCGTAATCGAGGTCCACGTGCATGTTGGTCAAGACAGCGCGTCGCGGCGCCGCTCGCTCGATCCACTCCAACGTACGCTCCAGATGGGCATGGGTCGGATGCGGCTTGCGGCGCAACGCATCGACAATGAAGGCGTCCAGCCCCTCCAGCAGCGGCCAGCTTTCGGCCGGGATCTGCACCGCGTCGGGCACATAGGCGATCCCCGACACGCGAAAGCCCAGCGCATCCATGCTGCCGTGATCAACGCGAAACGGTTGCAGCCGGATCGCCCCGCCCGGCCCGTCGATCTCGAACTCACCCTCGATGGTGTTCAGGTCCAGGATCGGCGGATACGGCGATCCGGCTGGCTGCACAAAGGCATAGCCAAACCGCGATAACAGCGCATCCTGCGTCGCGCCGTCGGCCCAGACCGGCAGCCGCTTGCGGGTGTTGAAAACGATCATCCGCAGGTCGTCGATGCCATGCACATGATCGGCGTGGCTGTGGGTGTAGACCACCGCATCAAGCACGCCGACACCCGCATTCAGCAACTGGTCGCGCATGTCGGGCGCGGTGTCGATCAACACGCGCGTGGTGCCAGCCTCGCCGATCCGCTCCAGCAGCAGCGAACAGCGGCGGCGGCGGTTACGCGGGTTGGTCGGATCGCACTCGCCCCAGGTGCCGCCCAGCCTCGGCACCCCGCCAGACGAGCCACACCCCAGGATCGTCGCGCGCAACATGGCCATCACGCGGCCCCTTGCGATACGGAGGCCCTGGTGAACAGCCGGTCGAAATTGGCGCTGGTCTGACGCGCGAAATCCGCAAAGGTCATGTCCCAGACTGGCGCGACGGCCTTGGCGGTCAAGGCGGTATAGGCGGGTTCGTTGCGTCGCCCGCGATGCGGTGGCGGCGCGAGATAGGGCGCATCGGTCTCGACCAGGATACGCTCGACCGGAGCCGCGGCGAAAATCTCGCGCAGTTCCTGGCTCTTGGGAAAGGCCGCGATACCTGACACCGACAGATAGAATCCCAGATCCAGTGCCGCCTGCGCCAGCGCCGCCCCCGACGAAAAACAATGCATCACGCAAGAATAGGCCCCGGCGCGGTATTCCTCGGTCAGGATCCGGGCCATATCTTCATCGGCGGCGCGCGCGTGGATAATCAGCGGCAGCCCGGTCTGGCGCGCGGCCTCGATATGGATGCGCAGGCTCTCTTGCTGCACCGCTGCGCTGTCGGCGGTATAGTGGTAATCGAGCCCGGTTTCCCCGATGCCCACGAATTTCGGATGCCGCGCCAGATCGATCAGCCCGGCGACCGTCGCCAGCGGCTCCTCGGCGGCGGACATCGGATGGGTGCCCGCGGCATAGAACACGCCCTCGAACCGCTCGGCGATGGCGCGCACGCGGGGCTCGTGTTTCAGTCGCGTGCAGATCGTCACCATGCGGGTCACACCCGCCGTGCGGGCGCGCGCGATCACCTCGTCAAGCTCACCGTCGAAATCAGGGAAATCCAGGTGCGTGTGGCTGTCGACGATCTGAGGGGTCATGCGGTCTTCCGGGGCGTGGGTCAGGTGTCAGACCGTCGCCCTGTGCAGCGCAGCCTCTAGACGCAGAAACATATCAAGCACCAGCGCGCCGGGGTCAAGGTTGACGGCCCGCGCCGCGCGGGCCCGTGCACCCAGATCCGCCGCCTGTTCGGCCCAGAACCGTGCATCGCGCGCATCGGCGGAAAGCCGTGTCATGACGGCGGCCTCGCCCGGCGCGGCTTCGGGCATCGGTTGGCCCGTGGCGCCGGTGCGTGCCAGCCGCGACAGCGCCAGGTCGAACAGCCGCACGGTCAGGTCGAACCGCGCCTCGCCCTGCTTGCCACCCAGCGAATCGCACAATTTGCGCAACGCCGGGCGCGGCATGCGCGGAAGTTGTGCCAACAGCCCCAGGATCTCGGCATAAAGCGCCAGCCCGCCGCCGCCCGTGACCCGGATCGCCTCGCCAACCGACCCGCCCGAAAGCTGCGCCAGCGCAAGCCCGTCATCAGCCGCGCCCGTTGCCTGGTCCAACGCCCGCGCCATGTCCTGCGGGCCGAGAGGAAGGCAACGCAACTCGCGACATCGCGACCGGATCGTCGGCAACAGGCGCGAAGGTTGATGCGCGATCAGCAGCAGCATCGCGCCACCAGGCGGCTCTTCGAGCAGCTTCAGCAGCGCGTTCGCGGCGGACGTGTTCATGTCGTCTGCGGCATCGACGATCACCACGCGCCGCCCGCCCTCGGCGGCGGTCAGGCCAAAGAAATCGCGCAGTTTGCGCACGTCATCGACCACGATCTGCGACCGCAGCTTGCCGGTCTTGTCATCCGCTCCACGCCGGATCGCCAGCAATCCCGGCTCAGAACCCGCCTTGATGCGCGCCGCGACCGGGTGATCGGGCGCGACATCCAGTGTATCGGGTGGACCGAACAATCCGCCACCGGGTTCCTCGGCCAGCAAGAACCGCGCGATGCGATAGGCCAGCGTCGCCTTGCCGATGCCGCGCGGGCCGGTGATCAGCCAACCATGATGCAGCCGCCCCTGCGCGTGGGCATTCAGGAACCGGTGTTCGGCAGCCTGTTGACCGAACAGGCGCGCAGTGTCACGCGGATGCGGCGCGCCTTCGATCCGGTCGGATTCGGGGGCGTCAGCCATGCGCCCGCCCCGCCAGAAACGCCTGCGCCTGTGTGGCGATATCCGACGCGATATCATCGGGTGCCCGGTCCCCGGCAATCAGGCGCACGCGCTGCGGATACTCCCGCGCCAGCGCCAGGAACCCGGTGCGCAGCCGGTGCTGGAACGCGGCGCCCAGTGATTCGAAACGGTCCTCGCCCGAATGCCGCGCCAGCCCCCGGCGCAACGCGACATCGGGGTCGGTATCAATGACAAAAGTCAGATCGGGTTCCAGCCCGATCATGGCCGCATGCAGCAGATCGACCTTTTCACGCAGCGCCGCGCGTGCCGCGCCCTGGTAGACCCGCGTCGAATCCGCGAACCGGTCCGAGACGATCACCGCCCCCCGCTCCAGCGCGGGCAGGATGGTCTTTTCCAGATGGTCGCGGCGCGCGGCGGTGAACAGCAGGATTTCGGTTTCCGCCGACCAGCGCGCGGCCTCGCCCTCGACCAGCAGGCGGCGGATTTCCTCGGCTCCCTCGGAACCGCCCGGCTCACGGGTCAATGCCGCGCCCAGCCTTTCGGCCAGGGCGCGGGCCTGTGTCGATTTGCCCGATCCGTCAATGCCTTCGAAGGTAATGAACACCCCCCGGCGCGCAGGGGCCGTCACGGTGCGATCAGCCCCAGCTGCTGGCCCAGCACCAGCGCGGCCGTTCGGATGCGCGGCACGAATCCGCCCTGCGCCACGGCCTGCCCGGCCACCAGGGGCGCGGTGATCGGCGACAGTCCGTCGACCTCGATCACCAACCGCCCCAGTTCCTGCCCCTCGATGATCGGTGCCGCGACCGGGCCGCTGAACTCGGCGCGCGCCGACAGCGTTTCGGCGCCGATGATCGGCACCAGCACGTTTACATCCTGCACGGCGACCAAGGGCACAAGGTCGGCGGCGCCCATCCAGACATCGGCCATCGCGACCACCGCACCGGCATCGACCACCTGTTGTTCGGCGAACTGGCGGAAAGCCCAGTTCACGATGCGCTCAGCCTCTTCGGCCCGCTCATTGGGGCTGTTGAGCCCGGAAAAGACAAAGATCACCCGGCGGCTGCCCTGCCGCGCCGATCCGACCAGAGAATACCCGGCTTCCTCGGTGTGGCCGGTTTTCAGCCCATCGATACCGATCCCGGCGCCCAGCAGCGGCACGCGATTGGGCTGCGTGATCTCGTTCCACGAATAAGAGGTTTCGCCCAGATAGTGATAGTATTGCGCGTGTTCCTGCACCAGGTAGCGCGCCAGCGTGCCCAGATCATGCAGACTCATGCGGTGGTGCGGATGCGGCCACCCCGAGGCATTGGCAATGCTCGTTTCGGTCATCCCCAACTCTTCGGCGCGGCGCTGTGCCATTATCGCAAACGCCTCTTCGCTGCCCGCCAGCCCTTCGGCGACGGCGACGGCCGCGTCATTGCCCGAAACAATGGCGATACCCCGGATCAGGTCCTCGGTGGTGGGCCGGTGGCGGGTTTCCAGGAACATGCTCGAGCCGCCCATCTCATGCGCCCGCTGGCTGATCGACCAGGTTGTGTCCATCTGCACCCGGTTGTCGCGCAACGCATCGAACAGCATTGCCAGCGTCATCAGCTTGGACATCGACGCCGGAGGCAGCGGGATATCCGCGTTCTGTTCGGCCAGAACTTGCCCGGTGCCAACATCGAGCACGTAAAAATTCGGCGCCCGCCCGCCATAGGGAGACTGCGCCAGGGCCGCCCCGGCAAACACCACGACAAGCACACTGGTTGCCAGCATACGCAGAAAGCCGAGTGGCATGAGCATCTCCTTTTTGGTCGGCGCGCGGACAGCGCCGCGCCGGGGCCCGCGCGGCCCCTGCCCTGATCGTGACACATTAGCCCGTTCTGGCGCGCGGATTCAAACCCTGGTCAGCGCACAACTGTGTAAGCATCGGCAAAACCCATGCCCCGCACCTGGCGCAGGATGGTCGCACGTTCGGTGGCGGTGCCTGCCGGTCCGACGACGACGCGCCAGAACAGGTTCTCGCCAACGCGGCCCCGGCGAATTTCCGCGCTCAGCCCGGCGCGCTGCATCTGGCCACGCGCATTCTGGGCGTTCTGTTCGACGCTGAAAATGCCGATCTGCACGAAGGGTCGATCAATCCGCGGCCCTTGCGGTTGCACGGCGGGTTGCACCGCGGGTTGGGCCGCAGGTTGGGCTGCGGGGCCGTCATCGCCCGGCAGCGCGATCATCGTCGTGTCGGGCTCGGGTTCGCGGCGACGGAACAGATCGCGCAGCGAGCGACGCTCACGCGGGGGTTCGGCGGTCGCGGTTGCAGCGGCCGCAGCGGCTGCCGCAGCCGCGGTTGCCCCCGAGGCAGTTGTCCCGGCGGCGGCGGTTTCGGTCCCCGCAACAGGCGCAAGGGCGGTTTGCGCGATCGCGGCCGCAGGTTCGGGCTCACGACGGCGGAACAAGTCGCGCAATCCGCGGCGCGGCGGATCCTGATCGATGATGTCCACCTGCCCGGCGGGCGCACCCGCAGCGGGAGCCGCATCGGCGGATGCAACAGGGGCAATAGTCAGGGTTTCATCGGCAGCGGTCGGAGCCGGAGCCGGGGCCGGATCGATTTCCAGCTCGACACGCTGCAACCGTAACGCCGTCACGGCGATCTCGGTCGGCGCCCCGGGCAAGAGGCCCAACGCATTTGCCGCCTCGGACGAAACCTGGAACCGCGGGCCGGGGTTGTCGCGTTCGCGGCGGAACAGCGCGCCGATCACCGTCGCGCCCGTCGCCGTGTTGCGAATCAGCGCGCGTTCGGGATCTTCGACGTTGGGATGCGCCACCCAGACACCACCCAACGAGGGGCGCCCGTCCCACAGGCCGGCGTCCTCGACCTGGAACACGTCGGGGGCTTCGACATCGCGTTCGATCACCCGTTGACCGGGCCCGGCCACCTGCTGCGGCACGCTTCCATCGACCGGGGCCGAACCCGGATCGGTGGTCATCTGGCAACCCGCCAGCGCCAGTGCCCCGACCAGGATCATTGAATACCGTGAAACCACGCTGCCGACTGCTTGTCCCATACTGCCCTCGTGCCCGCTGCGTGATGCCGGAGGTCCCGAATCCGCATGGCTTATGTATCGCCCGAGAGAGCGGGCGCGTTTTTCGGGAAGCATAACGTCATGCACGTCACAAGAAAAGCCCGCAGCGCATGACCGCCGCCAGCGAAGCATCAACTTGCCGACAGGCGGCGTCTCAGAACGGATCGCGCCAGCGATTGACCATCGGATAGCGCCGATCCAGCCAGAAAGCCCGAGTCGTCAGCCGCACGCCCGGCGCGGACTGGAACCGCTTCCATTCGGACACATAGACCAGATGCTCGATCTTCTTGACCGTGGCGCGATCGAACCCCTCGGCCACCAGATCCTCGACTGAAAGGTCACGGTCAACCAACCCTTCCAGAATCGCGTCGAGCACCGGATAGGGCGGCAGGCTGTCCTCGTCCTTTTGATCGGCGCGCAATTCGGCCGAGGGCGGTTTGTCGATCACGCGCGGCGGAATGACGACACCGGCTGGCCCCTGCATCCAGTCGCGATGGTTGGCGTTGCGCCAGCGGCAGGTCTCGAACACGCGGGTCTTGTAGAGATCCTTGATCGGGTTGTAGCCGCCATTCATGTCGCCATAGATCGTGGCATAGCCCACCGCGACCTCGGATTTGTTGCCCGTGGTCAACAGCATTGCACCGGTCTTGTTCGACACCGCCATCAGCAGCAAGCCGCGCATCCGCGACTGGATGTTTTCCTCGGTCACGTCTTCGGGCAGGCCCGCGAACAACGGCGCCAGCGTCTCGGTCACTGCCGCGCGCGGGCCAGAGATCGGAACTTCGTCCAGCTTGCAGCCCAGCGCGCGCGCGACTTCTTCCGCGTCCTCCAGAGAATGCGCCGAGGTATACTCGGACGGCAGCATGATGCATTGCACGTTCTGCGGCCCCAACGCATCGGCGGCAATTGCCGCTACCAGCGCCGAATCGATCCCGCCAGACAGGCCCAGCAAGGCCCGCCGGAACCCCGATTTGTGCAGGTAATCGCGCGTGCCGACCACCATCGCGTGATAGTCGCGCTCAAAGTCATCAGGCATCGGCGCGCGGTGGCCGGGCACGGCGTGCCACCCGTCTCCGGTGCTGATGAAATCGACATGCACCGTGCTTTCGACGAATCCGGGCAAGAGATGGGTCATGTGCCCGCCGGTGTTCAGCACGAAACTGGCGCCATCGAACACCTGATCGTCCTGGCCTCCGACCAGGTTCAGATAGACCAACGGCAACCCGGTCTCGACCACCCGCGCGACCATCTGCGCCACTCGGGTATCATGGCGACCGCGCGAATGCGGCGATCCGTTCGGCACCAGCAGAATCTGCGCGCCGGATTCCGCCTGGGCTTCGACGACATCGTCATACCAGGCATCCTCGCAGATCGGCGAACCGATCACCAAGGGGCCGACGCGATACGGCCCGGAAATATCCGCAGGCGAGAACTGGCGCTTTTCATCGAACACCAGCGCGTTGGGCAGATGATGCTTTTTCACCACCGCTGCGATCCGCCCGCGCTCCAGGATGTAATACGCATTCGACAGACGCCCCGAATCCAGATGCGGGGCACCGATGCCGATTGCCGGCCCCGCGGCGCACTCTTGCGCCAGCGCCTGCACCCTGGCCATCGCGTCGCGAACGAAGGCGGGTTTCAGCACCAGATCCTGTGTCTGATACCCGGTCAGGAACATTTCTGGCAGGGCCAGCATATCCGCCCCGGCCGCACGCGCGTCCTGCCAGGCGGTGCGCGCCAGGTCGGCATTGTCGGACAGCGCCCCGACTACGGGGTTGAGTTGCGCAAGAGTCAGGCGAAAGGTCTCAGACATGGGCAATCCGGTCTTCGGGCTATGCCCGTTTCATAACAGGTTGCAGCCAAAGGAAAAGCCGGTGCCGGGCCTTTCACCACCAGAAAACGGCAGTGTCAGACCCGGATCACGTAATCCTTGCGGGTGGTTTCGAGCACCTCCCAGACACCGCGGAACCCGGGCCGTATGACAATGCTGTCACCGGCGCGCAGATCCTGCGCCGTGCCATCCTCAGCGGTCAGCACCGAATGCCCGGACAGGATATGACAATATTCCCATTCGTCGTAGATTACCCGCCAGGCGCCAGGCGTCGATTGCCAGATCCCCGCGTAGATCCCGTCGCGGTCCTCGATATCCCAACTGGTGAACACCGGATCGCCAGAAACAACCCGGTCAGGCGAAGGGCGCGCGGTGACGGGCGGGGCACCGAGCGGCGTGATGCGGACAAGGCCGGGAGTTGGGGACATGTCAGGGCTCCGTTTGCAACCAGAGTGCCGCGTCCCGGGGATGCTGCCAAGCCCCCGATCCGGTCAGAACGACGCAATTTTTCGGCATGGGTGAGACACCGCGCCGGATACGACGCCGCGTCTTTGTGGACACTCTGTTTTGGCTCCTCTTAGGGTGCGCAAAACCGGAGGAACCGATCATGAAATCACTGGACGATCTGGAGCTGACCCATACCACCCTGTCGGTGGATGCCGAGGGGATCGCCACGCTCTCGCTCAATCGCGCTGACAAGCGTAACGCGCTGAATGCGGCCACAGTGGATGAGTTGATCGATCTTTTCACGCTGATCCCCCGGGCTGGCGTGCGGGCGGTGGTGCTGCGCGCCGAAGGAACACATTTCTGTGCCGGACTCGACCTGGTGGAACACCATCAGGAAGATCGCCGCCCCGAGGAGTTCATGCATCTCTGCCTGCGTTGGCACGAGGCGTTCAACAAGATGGAATACGGCGGCGTGCCGGTGATCGCGGCGCTCAAGGGCGCGGTGGTCGGCGGTGGGCTGGAACTCGCGTCCTCGGCGCATATCCGCGTGGCCGACGCCACGACCTATTTCGCCCTCCCCGAGGGTCAACGTGGATTGTTCACCGGCGGGGGTGCAACGATCCGGGTAGCCGATCTGGTGGGCAAGGCGCGGATGATCGACATGATGCTGACCGGGCGGGTCTATCAGGGTCAGGAAGCGGTGACGCTGGGGCTCGCGCAATACCTGGTCGAGGACAGCGAGGCCAAGGCCTATGAACTCGCGCGCGCTGCCGCCTCGAACCCGCCGCTGTCGAATTTCGCGATCTGCTCGGCGATCAGCCATTTGCAGAACATGTCCGGCATGGACGCAGCCTATGCCGAAGCGGTCGTCGCCGGCATCGTCAATACCCAACCGGCCAGCCGCGGACGCCTCGCTGCCTTCGCCGACAAATCCGCCGCCCGCGTGCGCCCCAACACAGACTGAGCGAGGCCGCCGCTCGACCCCATCGAGGGGTCTCGCGGCGGCGGGTTTGCCACCCGCACCCGCCCGGAGGGGACGCACGCGCCCCCTCCGGACCTCCCCGGGTGAGTATTTCGAGCAAGATGAAACACGCAGCGCGCGAAACCCCCTGCCCTTTCTTTACTCTAAAAAATATCCTGGGGGTGAGGCCCGCAGGGCCGAGGGGGCAACGCCCCCTTCGCCTTGTCCGGCAAGCGAGCGGCCAGACGATTTTCAACAATACGGGCAATCGAATTCAGCGCCGCAGATGTTGCCAGATCCAGATCAGCGCCATCGCCCCCATCACCGCAAGTACAAAGGTCACGACCCAACCGCCCGCGGTCAGCACCAGGCGCAGCACCAAGCCGCCGAACAGTGCGCCGAGCACCCCGAGACCCATCGCCGAGGGCAGGTCCATGTTCACCTTCATCAGACGCGTCGCCAGCATCCCTGCCGCAGCGCCGATCATCACGAGCAAGAGCGCGCTGGGCAGCATCTCAGCCCCCTGCCGTTTCGGCGGCGATCCGCGCCGCGGATTTGCGCCCCCGCTCGGTCGCGGATTTCAACTGGCCACAGGCGGCCATGATGTCTTCGCCGCGCGGGGTGCGAATCGGGCTGGCGTAGCCGGCCTTGAAAACGATGTCCGCGAAAGCCTCGATCCGTTCCCAATCGGACCGCTGATAGGGTGCACCGGGCCATTCGTTGAACGGGATCA
>JAGRMK010000289.1 GCA_020441345.1 Paracoccaceae bacterium | reverse complement strand
GAGCAGCGGCTGTACAAACTGGGCGAACAGGGCGTCGCCGAGCGCGGATTCCAGTCGTTCCTGCGCGCGGTGACAGAGGCGGTGAACATCGCCAATGCCGCCTATCAACGCGATGGAGGACTGGCGGGGATTTCGACCGGGCTGGTGGATCTCGACAAGAAACTTGGCGGGTTGCACCCCTCGGACCTGGTGATTCTGGCCGGGCGCCCGTCGATGGGCAAGACCTCGCTGGCGACCAACATCGCCTTCAACATCGCCAAGGCCTATAAACGCGGCCTGCGCAGCGATGGCACCGAGGGCACGGTGAACGGCGGCGTGGTGGGGTTCTACAGCCTGGAAATGTCAGCCGAGCAATTGGCCGCGCGGATCCTGTCCGAGGCGTCCGAGGTGCCGTCGGAGCAGATCCGGCGCGGCGACATGACCGAGCAGGAATTCCGCCGCTTCGTCGAGGCCGCGAAATCACTGGAAGCCTGTCCGCTCTACATCGACGATACACCAGCCTTGCCGATCAGCCAGGTCGCGGCACGTGCCCGGCGCCTCAAGCGGACGCATGGGCTGGATGTGCTGATGGTCGACTACCTGCAACTCTTGCGCGGCACGTCCAAGGAGAACCGCGTGCAGGAGGTGTCCGAGATCACCCAGGGCTTGAAGGCCATCGCCAAGGAACTGAACATCCCGGTGATCGCACTCAGCCAGCTCAGCCGTCAGGTGGAAAACCGCGAGGACAAGCGCCCACAGCTTTCCGATTTGCGTGAATCCGGCTCTATCGAGCAGGACGCGGACGTGGTGATGTTCGTGTTCCGCGAAGAATACTATGTCGAGCGTGAAAAGCCGTCGGACGACAAGCTTGAAGAAATGGCCAAGTGGCAAGAACGCATGGAGAAACTGCACGGCAAGGCCGAGGTGGTGATCGGCAAGCAGCGCCACGGGCCGATCGGCACGGTGGAACTCTCGTTCGAGGGTCGCTTTACCCGCTTTGGGAACCTTGTGCAGCCGTGGCAACAGGGCGGCGGCGACGCGGGGTTCTGAGCGGGCGCCGAACACCCCCGAAGAGGGCCGTCGGGTCATTGATTGGGGCGACGGGCCGGTTCTGCTTCAGTCCTCGCGCTGCTCGTATTTGTAGCGGTATCCATAGCCATAGCCATAGCCATAGCCATAACCTGCTTTGGCCTTCTTGGGATCGAACCCGTTCAGAATGGCACCGTTCAGCTTTGCCGAGGCCGCATCGAAATTCTTGATTGCGGCCTCGATTTCACCGGGTGGCGTTTCGTTGTGCCGCGCGACAAGAATGGTCGTGCCGACCGCACGGCTGATGATCACCGGATCGGTCACCGCCAGGATTGGCGGGCAATCCAGGATGGACAGGTCGAAGTGCTCGTCAAGGGCCGCGACGAGATTGGTGAACTCGGCGCGCATCAGCAGTTCCGAAGGGTTCGGCGGATACATCCCCGTCGGCATGAAATACAGGTTCTCGACATTGGTTGAAACGAGACAGGCCTCTAGATCCGCGCTGCCGGCCAGATAATCCGCAAGCCCGGGGTGATTGCGTGCAACACCAAAGAAACGCCGAAGGTGGCCGCGTCTGAGATCGCTGTCGATCAGGCAGATCCGCTGCCCTGCCTGTGCCGCGGTGACGGCAAGGTTGACGGAGGAAAAGCTCTTGCCGGCTCCGGGATGCGTACTGGTAATCGCCAGTGATCGGCTCTCGGCATCCAGCATGCCAAAGTGCAGGCTGGTGCGCAGCGACCGATAGGATTCCACGGACAGATCCGTCGGGTCGGTCAGAGCAAGAATATCGTGCGTTTCTCGACGCTTGTTGTGGGTATCCGCCTTTGGCGAATAATTGATCGTCGCGAAAACCGGCAGCCCAAGCGCTTCGATGTCCGAAGCGTCCTGAACGCCTTTGTGCATCCAGCTTCGCACCAAAACAACGCCAACCCCGGAGGCGAGCCCGAGGACCAGAGACAGAGCCAGAATCAACGACTTGCGAGGCGCGATCGGAAACCGGCTGGCGGCAGCGGAATCCACGACCCGCACGTTTCCAACCGTGCTTGCGCGCAGAACCTCCACCTCTTGCCGCCGAGTCAGAAGCTCGGTGTAGATCCGCTGTGCCAGTTCGACGTTCCGCGTCAGGTTCAGGATCTCGCGCTGCGTTTCGGGAAGGTCACCGGCCTGCCCTCTCAGCTCTTCCAGGCGGCTTTCCAGCCGGCTCCGATCCTCCAGAAGCTGTGCATAGACCGGATGGCTGGATGTGTAGCGCAGACTGATCTCGTCTTCCTGCCGTTGCAGCTCGGTCAACTGCGTCTCGACTGCGTTGATCTGGGTCAGGATATTCTGTGTCTCGAACGTCAGGTCGATGGCGACCTGCCGCTGCCGATAGTCGTTGAGCGCGGCTTCGGCTTCACGAAGCGTGTTTTCGGCTTGGGGGAGTTGACCGTAAATGAAGTCGAGGCTGCTCTGGGCCTCGGCGGCGCTGCGCGCAATGTTCTGCTGAACATACGATTGCATGAGTGCATTCAAGACCCGGACGTTTTCCAGGCGATTGCCGCCAGACAATCTAACCTCCAGGATACCCGACCCGCGACCGCGTTCGGACACCGAGACCATCGACCGGATATCGGTAATCGCACTCAGTTCATCGACCTGAACCAGGGTGAATGCGCGGCCGACCGGGGCATTCAAGGTGTCGACATTGATCGCAAAACTCTCGGCTTCGAGGGTCACCATCTCACCGACGGTTCCGCTAAGCTCCTGCCCGTCCGGCAACGTCAGACGATAGCCGTCTTCGGTCACTCTGAGAGCAATCTCCTCATTGATCCAACGCGGCGGAACAGAAAGCAGTCCAAGCGTCAAAGACTCGCCAACCCGGGCGTAAGCGCTGAGGAAACCGATATCCGGAACCGGCAAGGAATATCGCGCCAGGATCTCACCGATGATCGGGGCCTTCGCCGGCGCAACGCGCCAGTCGAGGTTCAGATCCGCAACAACCTGGCCCAGAACCATGCGCGAGCGCAGCACCTCCATTTCGGTCGCGCTTTGCGGCGAATTGTCCATCAAGTCTTGCATCGCCGAAGGCAAGGCCAATTGACCCGAGCGTTCCTCGAGTTGCAGCAATGCGTCCGCCTGATAGGTCGGTGGTGTGCTGAGCGCCGAAAAAAGACCAAAGATCAATGCGATAAGGCCGCAACCCGCAACAAGGAACTTGCCCCGCCAGATGGTATGAACCAATTGGGAAAGGTCAATTTCGTCAGCATCGGACTCTTGCTGTACCTTGGTCATAATTTTGGTCTTCTTGTTAAATAAAGCACGGATTTCCCGGCCCGTCGTTCCAGGCTGTTGCGAGCATTCTGACATCAGCCAGTTATGCCCGTGTCAGATAAATCAGGCCTTGCGGCCCCTGGCGCCCGAAAGCTTCCCCACCCAGCCGATGGCCCCATCGCGGATCATCTGGAAAACGGCCTCGTGGAATTCTAAGGAGCGGCGATAGGGATCTGCAATCCCTTTGCCCCCCACCCATTGATCAAATAAAAATGTCTTTCCGGTCAGTGCGGGTGCGATGCGCGAGATCTCGGCTTTGTGCGCGGGCTCCATTACCAGGATCAAGTCATGCTCGCGACCCAATTCCTGCGTGAACTGCCGGGCAACGTGACCATCAAGTGAAACGCCATTGGCCGCGGCCACCCGCGCGGCGTCGGAATCAGCCGCGTGACCGACCATCGCGTGCAGCCCGGCAGACGACACGCTGATCGGGGCGTCCTGCTTTTCCAGTTCAGCCTGCAACATGCGCTCACCGAGCGGAGAACGGCAGATATTTCCCACGCAAACGACCAGGATGGAACCAATCTTCATCGTTCAGACCCTAAGGGTTTGCGATGTCGTCGACGGCACTGATCGCCTGCATGGACGGCAAAAGGCGGGAAATCGTATCATTCCAGCGCTGCAACGGCGAGCGAACGATGTAGACGACATCACCCGGTTCAAGCACAAATCGCGTGCCCAGCAGCAGACCCGTTGGCGAACTGGTATCGAGCTGGAAAACCCGGGGCCGCGTTTCGGTCAGGCGGAAAACGAAGACGCCCCGCATATCCGCACGTGGCGCCGCAAGGCCACCTTGACGGGTAACGGCCTGAGTCAGCGTGACGGGTTCGAGGGACAGGTCAATGGCGTTGGGGCGCTGGACTTCGCCCAGCAAATAAGCCTCTTCCGCCCGGCGGCGCGGGACGCTGACAACATCGCCGTTGCGCAGAATTGGGTTGTTCTGCACGATGCCGCCCCTGAGGAAGCCATCAACATCGACCGGATAGACGCGACCGCTTCGCTGGACCGTGACCGCGCGCATGTCCGCTTCGTCCGTGCCGCCGCCGGCTGCGTTGATCGCTTCGATCAAGGTCAACGGCACCGTGGTAAGCGCCTGACGGTTAGGGGTCTCGACCTGGCCCGAAACGACAATTCCCTGTGAATTGAACGCAGCGACCCGCACATCAACCTGGGGGTCGGGGATGAAATTGCTGAGGCGTTGGGACAGGTCATCGCGGATCTGCTCAGGCGGGCGGCCACGCGCAGGAACCGCGCCGATGAACGGATAGTTGATCGTGCCATCCGTTTGAACACGGAACCCGCTTTCCGCAGGGGTCCGGTTCTCTCCTTCGGGCAGGGTCAATTCAGGATGGTCGAAAACGATAACCGACAGGATATCGCCCGTCCCGACCAGATACTCCCAGTGGCGGCCGCTGGGCAGGGACGTGGCAAAGCTGCCGCGTGCCGGCTGTGAAAACGAGTCAATATTGTCCGCGTCGAGGTGGATGATCTCGACCTGATCCGCCAGGGATTCCTGCCCTTCGGGGGAAATGGGGAAATTGACATAGCTTTCAGAGCAGGCACCCAGACTCAGGGCAACGCCGACAAGCAAGGGCACGGCGCGCAAGCGCAAGGGCCGACCGATGGCAAGAACGGAGCCGGCGACTCGCGAGGAAAGGGTATCACGTGAAAGCTGCGTCATTCGCGGCGGTCCTCTGAATTTTCGTATCCGCTCGGGGAAGCGCCCAACTTCTCGACCTGACCGGCCCACCCGCTCGACTGAATGTCAAAGCGCCGGACAAGCGGCCAGACTGTCTCTTGAGATCTCGACACGCGGGCCAACGATCCTGTCGCGAAGTAGCACTGTCCTTTTGCTTCTTTTTACGTCTTTCAAAAACTCTATCAAGCCATCTTTGCGGTCGGTGCGCAAGACCTGCTACGGCGTGTTTCCACCAAGGTATTGGGCCTGAACGGTCTCGATTGCACTATACAGGCCCTCGTGACAGCAATTCTCGGTCTGTGCAAGCAAAAGCAGCTTTCTCCGGGCCATTCAGTCACGCCACGGCGTCAGACAGCCACGCCGAGATGGGCTGACTATCCCTCCGCGCGGGTGCCAACGATGTGATCAGTTCCAGGCGCGCACCGCCAGGGACGAAACGACGGCGGGTTGCGCTCATCCCATGATATCCGGCAGGGTCCGCGACCGCGTAAACCGCGGCGGGCGCAAGAGGTCGACATTTCGGCATTCAGCAACTCCGTTTTCCAATCCAGCCCGCATTCAGGTTGACCGATCCAATGGCACAACCCAGGTCGCCAAACACAGCCGACACAACCTCAGACTGAAACGTCACGCTAATCTCGCGGATTCTTCGCGTCAAGGTTGTCATGTGACGCAGGCGTTTGGCTGCCGATCACGACCGGGATCGGCCGGGTTTCGCAGCCCGCATCGCCGGGATCGCGCCCGCCGAGCCGACCCTAGCGTTCCCCCCAGCCGCCCGAAGTTGGCGTGATCACCGTAACCGCCTCACCGGCCTCCAGAACGGTCTGGGCGCAAGCTGGCAGTTCTTCGATACGACCATCCAGACGCCGCACCCGCGTGTGCCCGACCTGGCCGTCGCCTCCGCCGTTGATGCCTTGGGGCGGTCGTCCCCGATGCGACGACAGGATCGCGCAATCCATCCGCTCGAGAAACCGCAGCGTCCGCTGCGTGCCGTCGCCCGCCGTGAACCGCCCGACCCCACCAGAGCCCGGGCGCAGCCCGAATTCCTCAAGCAGCACCGGGAAGCGCAGCTCCAGCACCTCTGGATCGGTCAGCCGGGAATTCGTCATGTGCACATGCACGCCCGATGTTCCGTCGAATCCGCGCCCGTCATTCATCACGCCAGCCGGCGAACCCGAACACAACGTTTCGTAATACTGATAGGTCGCGTTGCCGAACGTCAGATTGTTCATCGTGCCCTGCGAATTGGCCAGCGCGCCCAGCGCCCCGAACAGGCAGTTGGTGACATGCTGCGACGTTTCCACGTTACCCGCCACCACCGCGCGGGGGTATTGCGGCGCGAGCATGCAGCCCTGCGGCACGATGATGCGGATCGGGCGCAGACAGCCCGCGTTCATCGGGATCGGCGATTCCACCATCACCCGGAACACATAGAGCACCGCGGCCCGCGTCACCGGTTCGGGCGCGTTGAAATTGTTCGCCATTGCCTCGGAGGTGCCGGTGAAATCAACCGTGGCCTCACGCGCCGCGCGGTCGACGGTGATCTTGACGCGGATCACCTGGCCGGTGTCGGTTTCATAGGCATAGGCGCAGTCGTTCAGCCGCCCCAGCAGGCGGCGGACCTCTTCGGCGGCGTTGTCCTGGACATGCTGCATGTAGGCTTGCACCACATCCAGCCCGAAATCCGTCACCATGCGGCGCAATTCGGTCGCGCCGCGCGCATTTGCCGCCACCTGCGCCTTCAGGTCGGCGATGTTCTGCACCACGTTGCGCACCGGATAGGGATGATCCAACAACAGGTCATGCAGCGCCTGCTCGCGGAATTGCCCGTCCTCGACCAGCTTGAAATTGTCGATCAGCACCCCCTCTTCATCGACCGTCGTCGCCAGGGGCGTCATCGAGCCCGGCGCGGTGCCGCCGACATCGGCGTGATGCCCGCGCGAGGCGACCCAGAACAGCACCGCCTTGCCGGCGTCGTCGAACACCGGCGAAACCACGGTGATATCGGGCAGATGCGTGCCGCCGTTATA
>JAGRMK010000288.1 GCA_020441345.1 Paracoccaceae bacterium | reverse complement strand
TCATATCGGCCGAGGACCGGACGTTCTACGAGCATTCGGGCTTCAGCCCGCTGGCCATGGTGTCGGCGCTGCGGGATGCGGTGGTGTCGCGCGGGCGCAACGTGCGCGGCGCTTCGACCATCACCCAGCAGGTAATGAAGAACTTCCTGCTGTCCAGCGACCGCACCATCGAGCGCAAGATCCGCGAGATCATCCTCGCCTGGCGCGTCGAGCAAGTGCTGAGCAAGGACGAAATCCTGGAGCTTTATCTGAACGAGATCTTCCTCGGGCAGAATTCGTTCGGGGTTGCCGCCGCCGCCCAGACCTATTTCAACAAGACACTGGAAGAGCTGTCGATCGAGGAAATGGCGTTCTTGGCGTCGCTGCCGCAGGCTCCGTCCGAATACCACCCGGTACGCGCCCGCGAACGGGTCACGACGCGGCGCAACTGGGTCATCGGCCAGATGGCCGCCAACGGCTATATCACCGAGGCCGAGGCCGATGCCGCGCGCGCCCATCCGCTGATCACGGTGCAATCCGGCGAGATCGAGGCCTTCCGCCAGAGCCTGCCGGATCGCGACTATTTCACCGACGAGATCCGTCGTCAGCTGTCGTCATCCTTTGGCGAAGAAGAGTTCTTTTCCGGTGGTCTGTCGATCCGTGCGACCATCCACCCCGAATTGCAGGTCCGTGCCGCCCATGCCTTGCAGCGCGCGCTGGAAAACTTTGACCGCGCGGATGGCGAATGGCGCGGCACCGGGATCCGGCTTGAAGCCGAAGACCTGGTTGACGAAGAGACCTGGCGTGCCGCGCTCGGCCGGTCGAACGTGCCGCGTGACATCACCCTTGATAATCCCTGGTATCCGGCGGTTGTGCTTGATGTGACCGCGGACCGCGCGCGGGTCGGGATCGAAAGCATCCCCGAGATCGGCCAGATCGACCGCCCCGATATCGACTGGCTGCCCGGTTCGCTGTCCGACACGCTGGATATCGGCGACGTGGTGCTGGTGCGCGCCGTGACCTCGGACACCGACGGCAGTTTCATCCGCTGGTCGCTGCGCCAGGTGCCCGAGGTGCAGGGCGCCTTCATGGCGATGGACGTGAACACCGGGCGGGTGATCGCGATTCAGGGTGGCTTCAGCTATCAGGCGTCGGGCTTCAACCGCGCGACCCAGGCGATGCGGCAGCCGGGCTCGGCATTCAAGCCCTTCGTTTACGCGGCGGCGCTGGATTCAGGCTTTACCCCTGCCACCATCGTTATCGACGCTCCGATCGAGATCGACACCGGCGAAGGCATCTGGCGCCCGAGCAACGCCAACGGCGACTTTCTGGGTCCGACCCCGGTGCGCACCGGCATCGAGCAATCGCGGAACCTGATGACCATCCGTCTTGCCCAGGAGGTCGGCATGGACGTGGTCGCGGGCTATGCCGAACGCTTCGGGGTCTACGACCGGTTGCAGCCGTTCCTCGCGAACTCGCTGGGGGCGCAGGAAACGACGCTGTTCCGGGTCGTCGCGGCCTATGCGATGTTCGCCAATGGCGGCGAACGTGTGGAACCGACGCTGGTCGACCGCGTGCAGGACCGTTGGGGCCGCACCGTCTATCGCCACGATCAGCGCCAGTGCATCGAATGTTCGGAACCCGATCTGCCGCCGGGGCAGGCCCCGTGGATCGCCAGCCAGCGCCAGCGCGTGATGGATCCGATCACCGCCTATCAGCTCACCTCGATGCTGCAAGGCGTGGTGCAGCGCGGCACCGCAACGCGCGTGCGTCTGCCGGTGCCGGTGGCCGGCAAGACGGGCACCACCAACGACAGCCGCGACGTCTGGTTTGTCGGCTATACCAGCACCATCGTTGCCGGGTGCTATATCGGCTATGACCGCCCCCGGTCGCTGGGCCCGCGAGCCTCGGGCGGGGGCACCTGTTCGCCGGTGTTCACCGAATTCATGCAAAGCGCGATCGAGGAATACGGCGGCGGCCGGTTCGCGGTGCCGCCGGGTGGTCATTTCATCCGCATCAACCGCTTTACCGGCGAGCGGCTGGACGATGACGCGACCGGCGACGAGGTCGTGGCCGAATATTTCCGCGACGGCGAGGAACCGGTGTTTGGCATCGATGCGTTGATCGACGGTGGCTTCGTGATGGGCGCGGCGCTGCCGGTCTTTGCCCCCGATGTCGAGGATCCGGGGCTTTACACCGAAGACGGCGTCGAGATCGGCACCGAAACCGGACCCGGCAGCCCGCTGATCCTGATCCCCGAGGGCTCTAGCTTCGGCACCCTCAGCGCGGGCGGGCTTTACTAGCTGTGGTGTTCGACCAGCGCCACATCGAAGCCAGTAGCGAGACGGCATCTCCTGGTTGCCTGACGTGGACGGCAACACGCTCAGGCGCCGGAAGTTCAAGCGTTACTCACCGGGTTCTTTCATGTCCCTTGCCCGGCAGTCGTTTGCGAAGTTAACGAAGAGAGAGGGCATCGCCGAGGTTCAGACGGCGGAAGGCAAGACCTATCTTTTTCTCGGCATAGACCGGACCAGAAAATTCGCAGTCACCGCCCCTCGTTGACCAGGCAGATCGTAAAACCGCATGCGCGTTCCCCACGCATCTGCTTGATGCCGTCCCCTATCGTGTCCACCCATTTCTTGCCGAACGAGCCTTGTCCGGCATTGGTCCGAGGACAATGGCGAGCGGCATCGAACATCGCCTGACGACGCCCAATCACCCTTGGACCAACGGACAGCAGAAGCGGATGAACGGCGCCAGCAAGACGGCGACGGTCAAACGCCTTTTTTTGCGAAGCCCACAATCAACTCCCGCGGGGGTGTCGAAACCCCGCGGTTTATCGGCGAGTCCGTGCGCAGCGGTATTGAGCGGGGATGAATTTCCACCTGATGCGGTTAGTCATCCCCGTTTTTGGCCGCCGGCACGTAGGGGGCGCTGGCATCCTTGAACAGAACATAGATCGCCGGAATGACCAGCACGGTCAGCAGAGTCGAGGATACCAGGCCAAACAGAAGCGAAATCGCGAGCCCCTGGAAAATCGGATCGGTCAGAATCACCGAGGCCCCGATCATCGCGGCAATTGCGGTCAGCAAGATCGGCTTGAACCGGATGGCACCGGCGCGAAGCAGCGTTTCGCGCAAGGGTTCGCCCGCCTCGGCGCCATTGCGGATGAAGTCCACCAGCAGGATCGAATTTCGCACGATGATTCCGGCCAGGGCAATGAAGCCGATCATCGAGGTCGCGGTAAAGGCCGCGGAAAAGAGCCAGTGCCCGAACACGATGCCGATCAATGTAAGCGGGACCGGCGTCAGGATGATCAGCGGCACGCGGAACGAACCGAATTGTGCCACCACGAGAACATAGATCGCCAGGATGGCCACTGCAAACGCCGCCCCCATGTCGCGGAAGGTGACATAGGTAACTTCCCATTCTCCTTCCCACAGCAGGGTCGGCGTGGCATCGCTGGCGGGCTGGCCGTAGAGGCTGATTTCGGGCCGCGGCACCGCTTCGCTCCAGGGGCGGGCATCCAGCGCCTCCTGCACCGCAAGCATCCCGTAAATCGGGGCTTCGAAATCGCCCGCCATTTCGGCCATCACCATTTCGGCAAAGCGGCCATTGCGACGAAAGATCGGATAGCTGCCAACTTCGTGTGTGACCGAGATCACATCGCCGAGCTCGACGACTCCCCGGTCGCCGGGCAACAGGTTTGCGGGGACCGGGGTCGAGGCCATGCGCTCGGTCCAGGTCAGGTCGCCGCGCGGCAGGGCGATGCGGATCTCGGCCGGGTCGCGCCCCTCGCCGCGATGCGAATAGCCGATCGGAACCCCTTCGAACAGGGCTTGGATGGTGTTGTAAACGTCGCTCTGCTGGACGCGGAAATACTCCAGACTATCCTGGTCGAT
>JAGRMK010000287.1 GCA_020441345.1 Paracoccaceae bacterium | reverse complement strand
CGTGCCGGCTGTCCAGATAGCGGCGAAACAGGCTGAACTGCTCGTCGGTCGCCCAGGGGCTGGTTGCCTCGCGCTCCAGCGCGGCGTTGCGCCGAAGCGTGCGGCGCTGGCTGCGCGAGGGTTTGAAATCGGCGACCCGAATGCGCGCCGATAGACAGGCCGCGCATTCCGAACAGGCGGGCCGATAGAGCACGTTCTGTGACCGGCGAAACCCCTGTTTGGACAGCGTGTCGTTGAGCGCGCGTGCGCCATCGCCCGACAGCGCGGTGAACAACTTGCGTTCGCTCTGCCCGGGCAAATAAGGGCAGGGCTGGGGCGCGGTCACATAGAACTGGGGCGCGATGGGGAGCGTGTGACGCATGGGGCGCCCCGTCCTTTCCAAATGGGTGCATGGCTCAGGGCGTGCAAGGCCCGTCATGAAATGCAGCGTAACAAGGCGTCTGCCATCCGCCAACCCCCGTTTGCCGCGAAATCTCGGGCGGTGGCAGGGGTTCGCCGGTCACAGCTCGTCAAAGCGATTGACCAGGGTGGTGCCCAGCAGCCAATCGTTCAGCCCCTGCTTGTAGGGCGTGCTCAGCATCAACGCGACAGACCCGATTTGCGGCACCACAAAGACCATGCCGATCGAGTAGATCACCGAGTGCCACAGGCAGACGACCGGATCGGCGCGCTGCCCGTCCAGCCGCCGCAGCTTGATCGCGGCCACCATCATGCCCAGGGTCGCCCCGTAGCGGGTCAGCATCGTGCTGCGATAGGCGATCGCCACGGCGCTCCAGATCACCGGCAGGAAGAACACCGCCAGAAAGGCCGTTGCGGCAAGCACGATCATCACCAGCACCACGGTGATCATCAGGTCGATGCACCAAGCCAGGAACCGCTTGGGGATCAGATGGTCATAGAACCCCGGATCGTCATGAGGATGCGGCAGGCTCATGCGACGAACTCCGCGATCCGCGCGCCGCAGGCGGCGAACAGGGCGCCCGGCTCGACAGAAAACACGTGCTCGGGGGTGCCTGCCGCGGCATAGACGGTGGCAAAGCCAAGCAGCGTGTCATCGGCAAAGATCCGCGGCGCGGACAGATGCCCGATCGGCGCCACGCCGCCAATCGCGAATCCGGTTACGGTGCGCACGGTCGCCGCATCCGCACGGTTCAGGGGCTCACCCGCGACCCCGGCGGCGCGCGCCGGATCCAGCTGGTTGCCGCCCGCCGTCAGGAACAGATAGACCTGCCCGCTCTCGCCCTGGAAAATCAGAGATTTCACGATCTGGTTGATGTCGCAGCCACAGGCCGCCGCCGCCGCCTCAGCCGTGCGGCTGGGTCCGGGGGTCAAGACCTCGGCGCGCAGCCCGCTTTCCGCGATTGCCCGGCGCACGCGGGCCAATGATTTGCTCATGCCTTGCCCCCTGGCAGATCTGTGTTCGGGTTCCAGATGGTCGCTGCCGGCCCGCGCTGCAAGCCTTGCGGCTTCATCTTGCCGGAAATACTCTGGGGTGAATGGTGCGCAGCACCAGAGGGGCAACGCCCCTGCGCCCGCTTACTTGCGGAACTTGTCCAGGCTGACGACCTCGCCTGCCTTCGGCGCCTCCTCGGCGGTTTCGACATGTTCCATCGGGGCTTCGGTCTCGTCCTCTTCGTCCTCGTCCTCGGCGTCGAGATGGGTCTCGAATTTCAGCCCGAATTCCACCGACGGATCGACGAAGGTCGAAATCGCATCGAAGGGCACATAAAGCGGTTCGGGCTGGTTGCCGAAATTCAGCGTGATCGCAAAGCCGTCATCGTCGACCACCAGGTTCTCGAACCAGTGCTGAATGACGATGGTGATCTCCTCGGGATAGCGCGAGCGCAGCCAGTCGGCCATCTCCACGTCGGGGTGTTCGGTGTTGAGGGTGATGAAGAAATGATGCGCCCCCGGCAGTCCGTCGGCGGCGATCCGGTCCATGACATCCCGGATCAGGCCCCGCATCGCGTGGTGCATCAGGTTGCCGTAGTCTATTCCGCGATCCATGCGTGACCCCCGTCTTTTGGCTCAGCATAGGGGTTTCACCGCCGATGAAAAGACCGCAGACGATGTGCCGTCGCAGAAAATCACCGGAGCCCGGCAAGGCGCGCATGGCCGGACTCCAGGGCCGGGACTGGACCGCGGCCGGGGCCCGGCCCGGCCATTGGCGGGATCAGTTCGCGCAGCAGCTTCTCGCGGATTGCGCGGGCGAAATCCGTGTGTTGGCGTGCGGTGATCACGAACCCGCCCGGCGTGACGACCCAGCTGCGGTAGAAATTGGTAATCGACCGGCTGGCTCCCGCGTCTTCGATCGCCAGCCCGTTGATGGTGATCCCGCGGTCCCAGGCGGCGCGGCGCGCGGCGCCCACGGTATAGCCTTCGTTCTCGTCGCCATCGCCCGATACGTCGATCACCCAATGGGCGCAGTCGCGCACGGTGGTGAACAGCTCGGATGACAGGTCGATGGCCTCGCCCACCGCGGTGTTGCCGCCGGCAAAGGCGCGCGGCATCGACGCGATCCGGGCCGAAAGTTGCCGGATCCGGGCCGGTTCGTCGATCCGCACCCAGGGGATCGAAACCGTCTGTTCCAGCGCGCCCGACCATTGCACCACCGCCAGCGCCACGCGCCCACGGAGCAGCGCGTCGCGGATCGCGGGGTCTTGCAACGCGTCGGCGACGCCGCGGGTCTGCAGCTCGTATTCATAGGCATCGACGGACCCCGAGACATCCATCGCCAGCACCAGCGCGATATCGCAGGCCCGCGCCACCGGGGCGGCGGTCAGATGGATAGCCAGACCGAACAGGAGGGATCGCAGAGCCATGCGCCATGCTGCCACGCCGCACGCACTCCGACGATCACGAGGTCGTGAGGGCAATCCCGCAGACTCCAGGCCGCACAAAGCAGCCGCAACTGCACGCAGGGGTGAAACATGAGAGAAAGTGCAGGCTTCTGTTGCCAGG
>JAGRMK010000286.1 GCA_020441345.1 Paracoccaceae bacterium | reverse complement strand
TCGAAGATGGTGCGCACCTATACCGACCGACACGGGCTGAAATACCTGCTGTCGGAAATGCTGGGCGTCGATATCTCGAAGATGCAACAGTCGAGTGATTGGGGCGCCGCCGAGATCACCCGCGCGCAGCAGGATTACGCGGCCTCGGACGTTCTGTATCTGCACCAGCTCAAGGCGGGGCTTGAGGCGATGCTGGAACGCGAGGGCCGCAGCGAGACCGCGCGCGCCTGTTTCGACTTTCTGCCGCATCGCGCGGCGCTCGATCTGGCGGGATGGCCAGAGATCGACATCTTTTCGCATTGAGGCACCGTCATGGCCGGCCCGATCACGCAGCGCGCCGGGTATTCCCGCATCGTCGGCATCGCCAAGGTCGTGTTGCCGCTGACGGCGCTGATCCTGCTGTCGCTGGTGTTCCTGCTGGCGCGCACAATTGACCCGACGCAGGCGATACCCATGGCGGATATCGATGTGCAGGAGCGCGCGCGCGACCCGCGCCTGTCCGGTGCGCGCTTCGCCGGCGTCACCGAAGACGGGGCAGCGTTGACCATCGCCACCGAAACCACGCGGTCGGACCCGCGCGCGGCGCTGCGACTGGAGGTCACGGGGCTTGATCTGCTGATCGAGGGCGAAGGCGGCGAAACCCTGATGGCGCGGTCCGAGAATGGCATTCTCGATCGCGGAACCGGGCGCTTCGAAATGAGCGGCGGGCTGGAAATCATCGCAACGCCCGGGTATCGGTTGACCAGCGAGCGGATAGTCGGTTTGCTGGACACAACGCGGGTCGAGTCGCCGGGGACGGTATCCGGGCTTGCCCCAGCAGGGGAAATCCGCGCCGGAAACATGGTATTGCGCACCGATTCTGCGGATAGTGCCGGTTATATGCTTGTTTTCGGGGGCGGTGTGCGGTTGTTATATCAGCCTGAGAATTGAGGAGCTCTGAATGCTGCGTCTCGTCCTGAGCCTGATCCTTGTCGCGCTGTGTGTGGGCGCGCCCGCGTCTGCGCAGGATGTGCAATTCAACTTCGGCTCGTCGCTGCGGCTGGACGGCAGCGCGCTCGAGGTGACAGCGGATCAGCTGGAAGTGGATCAAACCTCTGGCGCTTCGGTCTTTTCGGGCAATGTGTTGGCGGTTCAGGGCGGGATGCGGATCTCGGCCCAGTCGCTGCGACTGGAATACGAAACGGGCGCCCGGTCGGGCACGCGCCGCATCGGCACCCTGACCGCGCTGGGCGATGTCACGATGGTGACCGAAACCGAAGCCATCGAGGCGCAGCGCGCGGTCTACCGGATGGCCAGCCAGGAGCTGGAAATGTCGGGGGACGTGGTGTTGGTGCAGGGGCCCAATCTGCTGTCGGGCGAACGGTTCATCGCCGATCTGCGGGCCGGGTCCGGCCGGATGATCGGGCGGGTCCGGACAATCATCCGGATGGACTGACGCATCATGACGGACACCGCAGAGCCAAGCGGCGGCTTGCAGGTCATCGGCCTGCAAAAAAGCTACAAGCGCCGCCCGATCCTGCGCGGGATCGACCTGTCTCTGGACCGGGGCGAGGTTGTTGCGTTGCTGGGCCCAAATGGCTCGGGCAAGACCACGTGCTTTTACTGCGTGGCGGGTCTCGTGCCGGCCGATGGCGGCCGGGTGATCATCGACGGGACCGATGTTTCGGGTTGGCCGATGTATCGCCGCGCGCGCCGCGGAATCGGCTATTTGCCGCAGGAAATGTCGATTTTCCGGGGGCTGTCGGTCGAAGACAACATCATGGCGATTCTGGAACTCGCCGTGCCTGACCGCGCCGAACGCGCTGCGCGGCTGGAAGAACTGCTGGCCGAATTCTCGATCACGCGGCTGCGCAAATCGCCGGCGCTCGCGCTGTCGGGCGGCGAAAGGCGCCGCGCCGAAATCGCGCGCTGCCTGGCGTCGGATCCGTCATTTGTGCTGCTGGACGAGCCTTTTGCCGGGGTCGACCCGATCGCCGTCGGTGATATCCGGTCGCTGGTCTCGGACCTGACGCGGCGCGGTATCGGGGTGCTGATTACCGATCACAATGTCCGCGAGACGCTTGAGATCGTGGATCGGGCCTATATCCTGCATGATGGAATCGTGCTGATGAGCGGCACACCTCAGGAGGTGGTGGACGACGAAGACGTGCGCCGCGTCTATCTGGGGGACAGTTTCCGCTGAGGGAGGCGTGTCTATGGCGCTGACACCGCGCCTGGAACTGCGAGCCCGGCAGCGCATGGCGCTGACTCCCGGCCTGCGATCGCGGCTGGCGATCCTGCGCATGGGGCCGCTTGACTTGGCGGAAGAGGTGGCGCGGATCGCCGCGCGAAACCCGTTTCTGGTGTTCGAGGCGCCGCAACGCCGGGGCGATGGCCCATCCTTGCCGGACGTGCAGACAGCCGCCGTCGAGGCAGGGTTTCAGGAAGATCTGCGGCGACAACTGGCGCGTCTGCCGCTGGATCCGCAAACCGCGGCACTGACCGATTTCCTGGTCGCAGAACTGCGCGAAGACGGCATGCTGGACGCTGACCTGAATGAGTTGGCCACCGAAACGGCGCTGCCCGTCGCCGCCCTGGAGGCGGCCTTGCGGGTGGTTCAGGGCTGTGAACCGGCCGGCATCGCGGCGCGCAGCCTGACAGAATGCCTGCATCTGCAACTTGTCGACAAGGGGCTGGATCCGGCGGATGCCGAGGTGACGGTGGCGCATCTTTCCGTCTTCGCGCGACGCGACTGGGCAGCGCTTGAAGCGGCGCTGGGCCTCGATGGGAAGGCCCTGCGCGCGCGTGCCGACCTGTTGCGCGGGCTCTCGCCGCGGCCGATCGTGGATACGCGCGGCGCCGAGCCTGTCGTCCTGCGTCCCGATCTGCGGCTGGAGCGGCGCGGTGCCGGTATGCTCGCGGTGGTGCAGGACGAGACCTCGCGCCCACGGCTGTATCTGGATGAGTCGCTGGTCCGCCGGGCTGCCGCCGACGGGTTCGCGCCCGAGCTTCTGGCACAGGCTCGCGCGATGATCGAGGCCCTGGAGCAACGCGGTCGCACCCTGTCGCGCATTGGTGACTGGCTTTTGCGCGAACAAGAGCTATTCTTTTCGGATGGCCCCGGGGCGCTGAAGCCCGCGTCGAGGGTCGCGCTGGCTGCGGAACTGGGGTTGCACCCGTCGACAGTCAGCCGCGCCGTGGCGGGCAAGGCGATAGACGTGGATGGGCGGCTTTGGCCGCTGTCGGTCTTTTTTTCGGCGGCGGTGCCGGGTCCGGCGGGCCCGATTGCGGCGCGTGCCGTGCAAAAAAGGCTGGCGGATCTGATTGCCGCCGAAGCCGCGTTGCAACCGCTTTCCGATGACTCACTTGTCGAGAAACTGCGTGCGGAAGGAATTGACATCGCCCGCCGAACTGTCGCCAAATACAGGCAAGGCCTGCGCATTCCTTCGTCCTCGGCGCGGCGCCGACTGGCGATTGCCAGACGGGTCGAGCGGGGCAGGGACTGATCCGCAACGACAGGCCGAAATGGCGGAAACGCCCGGTCCACGTTGGTCCCGGGTTGTCCGTGACAAAAAGGAGAGGCCCATGCGGTATCAAATCAGCGGAAAACAAATCGATATCGGCGATGCATTGCAAACGCATGTCAAAGATGAACTCGGCGAGGTGATGGAGAAATACTCTCAGCGCCCGACCGACGCCTATGTCGTGTTTTCCCGCGATGCCCACAATCTTGTATGCGAAGCGACGGTTCATCTTTCCAGTGGGTTGACAGCCCAGGCCAAGGGCCGGGCCGCCGATATTTACGCCGCCTTCGACGCCTGCAACGAGCGGATGGACAAGCAGTTGCGTCGCTACAAGCGGCGTCTGAAGGACCATCACCGCGAGCGCATTGCGCCCGTTGAATTCGCCGGCGCTCCGTCGTATATCCTCGCCGCTGACGAGGGGTCGGAGGGCGAAGAGCCGGATTCGTTGCAGCCGATGATCATCGCGGAGATGGAAACGCGTATTCCGTCGATTTCGGTTGGTGAGGCGGTGATGCAAATGGAACTGGGGCATTCGGACGTTCTGGTGTTCCGCAACGAGCGGCACGGTCGGATCAACGTGGTCCATCGGCGCGAAGACGGCAACATCGGGTGGATCGACCCGGATTGATACACGGTCAGGCCCTTGGCGCATCCGCGCCGGGGGCCGCCCAGAAGACCAGAAAAGCAGGGGTACTGCATGGAATTGGCTGATTTGTTGACGCCCGAAGCCATCCGGGTTTGCAACGCTGTGAAAAGCAAGAAACGCCTGTTCCAGGACCTCGCCGAAATCGCTGCCACCGCGCATCAGATCGACGTGTCCCTTGCCATTGATGCCCTGCAAGAGCGCGAGAGCCTTGGGCCGACCGGTGTCGGTCATGGCGTGGCCTTGCCCCACGCCCGAATCGACGGGATCGAACGCGTGCGCGGGGTTTTCATCCGTCTGGACCGCCCGCTCGACTATGGTTCGGTCGATCGTGCCCCGGTCGATCTGGTTTTCGCCCTGTTCGCGCCGCGCGATGCCGGGGTCGAACACCTCAAGGCGCTGGCGCTGGTGTCGCGCCGGCTGCGCGACAGCGCCGTTTGCGCCAAGCTCCGTGCCAACGAAGACACAGACAAGCTGTTTGCGATTCTCTGCGAGCAGCCGGATTCCAAAGCGGCCTGACCCGGGTAGCCGGCGTCAGAACGGCACGGGTGCGCGAAAGCTCCTGGCTTCGCCCGTCATCGGATGACGCAGGCGCAGTTCCTCGGCATGCAGCATCAGGCGTGGATAGGCCGCCGCCTCGCCCGTGGCATAGAGCGGGTCGCCCAGGATCGGGTGCCCCATTGCCAGCATATGCACCCGCAACTGATGGCTGCGCCCGGTCAAAGGTTTCAATACCACCCGGCTGTTGTCCCCTTCGTGACGCAGCAGCTTCCAGTCGGTCTGCGCTGGCCGCCCGGTCTCGTGGCAGACCATCTGGCGTGGCCGGTTGGGCCAATCCACGGTCAGCGGCAAATCGATGCGCCCGCGGGTTTCGGCCGGGTGCCCGCAGATCAGCGCGACATAGCGTTTCTGCGTCTTGCGTTCTTCGAACTGTCGGCTCAGATGCACCTGCGCTTGCGGGGTCATCGCGAAGACGATCACCCCCGAGGTATCCAGATCCAGTCGGTGCACCAGCAGCACACCCGGATACAGCGCCCTGAGCCGCGCGATCAGGCAATCGGCCTTGTCTTCTCCGCGTCCGGGCACCGTCAACAAGCCCGAGGGTTTCTCGGCCACCAGGATGTCGTCATCGAGATAAAGCACCTTGGGCGCGTCGGCTGGCGGGTCATAAACGAAATCGGTCATCCCGCTCGCTTACCGCGCGGCGGTGGGGTCAGTCCAGCGCCCGCAGCAGTTTGCGCTCCAGAGGTGCCAGAACGCCGCGTAGGGTGCTGCCCCGGCGCAGCACCTGCCCCTCGGGGCCGAAC
>JAGRMK010000285.1:187-5709 GCA_020441345.1 Paracoccaceae bacterium | reverse complement strand
CGATGTCGCGGCGCATGGCGATGCGACAGTTCGAGGTGCCGATGAACGCGCTGCCCAGGCCCTCCATCATGGCCTGCACGCACCAGTCCTGCCACAGGAAGCTGTGCCGCCGCCTGGTGCCGAAATCCGCCAGCTTCAGCCCGTCGATGGCGCGCAGGCGTTCGACCTTTTCCCATACCCGGCTCATCGCGCGGGCATAGAGCACTTCCAATTCGAACTTGCCCATGTCCCTGGTCACCGCGCGGCTGCGCAGTTCCATCAGCACGGACAGCGCCGGAACCTCCCAGAGCATGACCTCGGGCCAGTCGCCCTGGAAGGTGAGCTCATATTGCCCGTCGCGTTTTTCAAGATGATAGGGCGGCAAGCGCAAGGCTTCGAACCATTCCATGAAATCCGAGCGGAACATCTGCCGACGGCCATAGAACATGTTGCCGCGCAGCCAGGTGCTTTCGCCGCGGCTGAGTGACAGCGACCGCACATGGTCCAGTTGCTCGCGCAATTCGCCCTCGTCGATCAGATCGACCAGGCGGATTGACTTGCTGCGATTGATCAGGCTGAACGTGACCTGCGTATCGCGACGATTGCGAAAGATCGACTGGCACATCAGAAGCTTGTAAAAGTCGGTGTCGATCAGGGACCGAACGATCGGATCGATCTTCCAGTTGTGATTGTGCACACGGGTTGCGATATCGACCATTTCGGCCCTCCTGCCGCTGCTGCGGGCGCGTTCGCACCGTCTTAGCGAATGGCGGGCGGGGGTGCAAAGCCCGAAAACGGGCGGAAAGGACGCGGATGAGCGCGGCGGAAATCGGAATCCTGGGAGGCGGCGCCTTTGGCACCGCGCTGGCGGTGGCACTGGCGCAGGCCGGGCGGCGGGTCTGTCTATGGGCGCGCGACCCCGTCCAGGCACGGGCGATGGCGCGCGATCGGGTGAACGCGGCGCGTCTGCCAGAGGTCGCATTTCCAGAAACCCTGACCGCGACCGGTGATCTGGCCGAAGCCGCGCGCGCCCCGATCCTGCTGCTGGCGGTGCCCACCCAGACCCTGCGCAGCCTGGCCTTGGCCCAGGCCCCGGCGCTGGAAGGGCGCGTGCTGATTGCCTGCTGCAAGGGTGTCGAACTGGGCAGCGGGTTGTTGCCGACACAGGTGCTGGCCGATGTGCTACCGGGCGCGCGCACCGGTGTTCTGACCGGCCCGAGTTTCGCCGACGATATCGCGCGCGGAAAGCCGACGGCGCTGACCCTGGCGACTGGCGCGCCCGATGGCGCGGCGCTGCAGGCCAGCCTGGCGACCCATAACTTGCGGCTTTACCTGAGCGAGGATGTGGTGGGCGCGCAGATGGGCGGCGCGTTGAAAAACGTGATCGCCATCGCGGCGGGCATCACAATAGGGGCCGGCATGGGGGAAAGCGCGCGCGCTGCGTTGATGACGCGCGGTTTCGCCGAGATCGCCCGGCTGGCGCAAACCCGGGGGGCCCAGACCGAGACCCTGCTGGGCCTGTCGGGCTTCGGCGATCTGGTGCTGACCTGCACCTCGGAAAAGTCGCGCAACTACCGGCACGGTCTGTCGCTGGGGGCGGGGCGTGCCCCGGACACGGCGGCGACGGTCGAAGGGGTCATGACCGCGCATGCCGTAGCCGAGGACGCCGACCCCGATCACATGCCGGTCACCTGCATGGTCTCGGCCTTGCTCAAGGGCGCGGTCGGGTTGGAAGAGGCCAAGGACCTGCTGCTGTCGCGTCCCTTGCGACGCGAACGCGGTTGATCAGGTCGGCGGACGCGCTGGCGCGCGACGCGGTGCTGGTTTGCAGGGGGCTGCGCGCCCCCTCTGCGCTGCGCGCAATCACCCTGCGGGATATTTGGGGAGCAAAGACCGGGAGCGGCCCCGTCGGGCTTTGCACGCGGCGAAAAAGCCACAGAGGTGGGTGGCAACTGACCGGAAAGGTTTCGTTTTTCTGGACCTGAGCGGTTTCGCGCGGTATCGTCGCTGCAAACGGGGCGTAATGATCCCGATAAATGAGGCAGTCCATGGCATTTCCTGAGCGGTTTTCGAACCTGCCGGAATACGCGTTTCCGCGCCTGCGTGCGTTGTTGGATCATCACCGGCCCGGTGGTGAGCCGATCGCGATGACGATCGGCGAGCCGCGCCACGCGATGCCGCCGTTCCTGGCAGAGGTGTTGAACGGCGCGCTGGACGGGTTTGCGCGCTATCCGGCGAACAACGGCACGCCCGAATTGCTGTCCTCGATTTCGGGATGGATCGGGCGGCGCTATGGTGTCGATCTGGCCGAAGACCGCCTGATGGCGCTGAATGGCACCCGCGAGGGGTTGTTCAACGCCGCGATTGCCCTGTCGCCCGAAGTCAAGGGTGGCCAGGTGCCGGTGATCCTGATGCCGAACCCGTTTTACCAGGTCTATGCCATCGGCGCGTTGACCGCGGGGGCCGAACCGATGTTCGTGCCCGCGACCGCCGCCACCGGGCATCTGCCGGACTATGCCGCGTTGCCGGCCACCGTTCTGGACCGGGTGACCGTGGCCTATCTGTGTTCACCCGCCAATCCGCAGGGCGCGGTGGCGTCCTTCGACTATTGGGCGGACCTGTTGGCTTTGGCCGAGAAGCACGATTTCCGGATCTTTGCCGACGAGTGTTATGCCGAGATTTATCGCAACGCGCCGCCGCCGGGTCTGCTGGAGGTGGCGCAGGCGGTTGGCGCGGATCCCGAACGGGTAGTGAGTTTCCATTCGTTGTCGAAGCGGTCGAACCTGCCGGGTCTGCGGTCCGGGTTCGTGGCGGGCGGCGTGCAGTCGATCCGTGCGATCCGCCAGTTGCGGGCCTATGCCGGTGCGCCGTTGCCCGAGCCCTTGCAGGCCGTGGCCGCCGCCGCCTGGGCGGATGAGGGGCATGTGGCCGAGAGCCGTGCGCTGTATCGGCGCAAATACGCGATCGCCGATGAGATCTTTGGCGGATTGAACGCCTATTCGCCCCCCGAAGCGGGGTTTTTCCTGTGGTTGCCGGTCACCGATGGCGAGGCCGCGGCCCTGAAACTTTGGCGCGAAACCGGCGTGCGCGTGCTGCCGGGCGCCTATTTGTCGCGTGACGCGGGTGGGGATAACCCCGGTGCCGGGTATGTCAGGGTGGCCCTGGTGGCCACCGAGGACGAGACCCGGCGCGGGCTGACCCTGCTGCGTGACTGCCTGTATGCGTGAGGACAAGATGGCATCCTATCCCAGCCCGCAACGCGAACCCCTGCTTGACAGCCGGTTGCAACAGATCCTGAGCCAGCGCGGCAAGGAGTTGCTGGGGCTCTGCCTGATTGGCATCGGGTTGGTTCTGGCGTTGATGCTGGGATCCTATTCGCCCGAAGATCCGTCGTGGTGGGCCGCAACCGATGAGCCGGCGCGGAATGCCCTGGGTCGGGGTGGCGCGGCGATTGCCGGACCGCTGATGTTCATGATCGGCAGGGCATCGTGGGGCATGGTGCTGGCGTTCTGCATCTGGGGCCTGCGCCTGGTGATTCATCGCGGCGAAGAGACCATTCTGGGTCGGACCCTGTTCGTGCCGATCGCCGTGGCGCTGGCTGCCGTCTGGATGGCCACGCTGGTTCCGGGGGCGGCGTGGATTGCCGATCACGGGCTCGGTGGGCAATTTGGCGACGCGGTGCTGGGGGCGATCCTGACGGCTCTGCCGCTGACCTCGACTTTCGGGTTCAATATCCTGACCCTGGTGGTCTTTGGTGCGACCGTGATCCTGTGGCTCTATGTGCTGGGTTCTTCGGTGCCCGAACTGTGGCGTATCGCGCGGTTCCTGCTGTCGGGGCTGATCCTCAGCTATGCGGGGGTTCTCTCGGTGTTGGGAGGGTCGGTGCGTGGCGTCGGAGGGTTGGCCGCGCGCGGCCACGAGGGATGGCAGGCACGCCGCTCTGCGCATCATCAAGCCCGGATGGCGGCGCAACACGCCGCTGCGGCGCATCCAGCCTGGCATGAGCCGGTAACGGGTTGGCACGAGGGCGAGGCCGCCACGCGTGCGCCGCGGATCCATCGGGCCGAAGGCGGTTTCGCTGACCCTTATCAGACCGCGCCACAACCAGTTCCGGGGTATCCCTCGGCGCCCTATGCCGGCGGCGGTCACGCCGCGCCGGGTCATCGCCCCGATCCGCACGGAGATGGATACCGGGTGGCCCCGTCACCCGGTCCTTACCCGCCGTCGGGCTTGTCGCCGGTTGCGCGTCCTGCTGCCCGTCATGAACCGCCGCTCAGCCAGGATCAGCACGCGCATGGTGCTTTGCCCGGCGCCGAGACCTGGGGCGAACCCGAACGGCAGGGATTGCTGGCGCGCGTGTCCAGCCTGGGGCGCCGCAGACCCGACCCAGAGCCCGAGGCCTGGGATGCCCCTGGCAACGAGTTGATCGAACCCGGCATGACGCCGCAGGCGCGGGCCGCCGCCGCCCCCAGCGACGACCGCATCCGATCGAGGATTACCGATGTGATCCGCACGCGCCGGCAGGCAAAGCCGGTGCTGCGTATCGATCCGGCGCGCTCTGGCGCTCCTGCCTCCGCCATGACCGAGCCACCGCTGACGGCGGCGCGCCGCGAGCCTGTGCTGAGCACCCCGGGTAAGACATCGCAGACGCCAATGTCCTCACCCACACCCTCGCAAGGTCTGGGTGCGCAGGGGATCGGCTATAGCCACAGCTTCGGGGTATCCGCCGCGCCGCTGGGGTTTTCGGGTGTCGTGCCCTCTGCCCCCGAAGCGGCGTTCGACCCGTATTCCGATCTGCTCGACTCGGATGACGACGCGATACCCGATGACGACCTGCGCCACGACGCCCCGCCGGTGCGCAGTGCGCAGCAACCGCTGAATCGCCGTGTCGTGCAGACCGCGCGCAGCCGTGCCCCGGCGCCGTCGCGCCAGGCGCGGGCCGAGGCACAGCCAACCCTGCCGTTCGAGCCGCGGCACCAGGCTTTCGAACTGCCGCCGCTGAACCTGCTGGCCGATCCCGGTCGGGTCGAACGTTACAGTCTGTCGAACGAGGCGCTGGAAGAAAACGCCCGCATGCTGGAAAGCGTTCTCGAGGATTACGGCGTGCGCGGCGAGATCGTCAGCGTGCGGCCTGGTCCGGTGGTGACGATGTACGAGCTGGAACCTGCGCCGGGCCTCAAGGCGTCGCGGGTGATCGGCCTCTCGGACGATATCGCGCGGTCCATGTCGGCGCTGTCGGCGCGTGTGTCCACGGTGCCCGGCCGGTCAGTGATCGGTATCGAATTGCCGAATGTTCGGCGCGAGAAGGTCGTGCTGCGCGAGATCCTGGGTGCGCGCGATTTCGGCGACAGCCAGCAGAAACTGCCGCTGGCGCTGGGCAAGGATATCGGCGGCGAGCCGGTGGTGGCGAACCTTGCCAAGATGCCGCATCTGCTGATCGCGGGCACCACGGGGTCGGGTAAATCGGTGGCGATCAACACGATGATCTTGTCACTGCTCTACAAGCTGACGCCCGAGGAATGCCGCCTGATCATGATCGACCC
>JAGRMK010000285.1:0-169 GCA_020441345.1 Paracoccaceae bacterium | reverse complement strand
TATGACGGCATCCCGCATCTGTTGAGCCCGGTGGTGACCGACCCGAAGAAAGCCGTCGTGGCCTTGAAATGGGTCGTCGGCGAAATGGAAGAACGCTATCGCAAGATGTCGAAGATGGGCGTGCGCAACATCGACGGGTTCAATGGCCGCGTGCGCGAGGCCCTGGCCA
>JAGRMK010000284.1 GCA_020441345.1 Paracoccaceae bacterium | reverse complement strand
GGGCGGTGCCGATGCCATGCGCGGCGACACCCAGCGAGAACCCGCGCGCGCGCCAGTCGCGGATGCGCAGCGCGTTCAGCAGCGGCGTGGCGACCAGCGCGCCGGTAATCCCGGTCAGGATCACCAGGACGGCGGCAAGTGTCGGCGACCCTCCGAGGCTGGAGGCGATGCCGATGGCCACCGGGGCGGTGGTGCTTTTCGGCGCCAGCGAGGCGAGGATCGTCTGATCGACGCCCAGCGCCCAGGCGATGGCCAATGCCGAGGTAACCGCGACGGCGGACCCGACGGCCAGACCGGCCAGCACCGGCAGGATCGCGCGCTTGAGACGCGCGCCCTGCAAGTAGAGGGGCACGGCCAGAGCCACGGTCGCCGGGCCGAGCAGGAAGTGCACGAATTTCGCGCCTTCGAAATAGACCGGATACGGGGTCTGCGTGATCCACAGCATCGAGCCCAGCAGGATCACCGCGATCAGGACCGGATTGGCCAACGGGGCGCGCCCGGCCGCCTCGGCCACGGCGTCGGCGGCGACATAGGCCACCAGCGTCAGGGTCAGCCAGACCAGCGGTTCTTGCGCAAGATAGCTCCAGATCTCGGCGAAATCACGCATCACGTGATCCCGTCCAGCGGGCGACCAGCACAAAGGCCCAGGCTCCGGCGGCAATCGACAGCACCGTCGACACCAGGATCGCCACCGCCAGCGCAAGGGTCTGGGTGCCCAGTTGGCTGACGTGACCGACCACCCCGACCCCTGCCGGGATGAACAGCAGCGACAGGTGGCGCAGGATCCCCTCGGCCACCGGGCGCACGGCCTCGGCGACGGGTTTCGCCGCCAGCATCAGCCCCCAGAGCAGCGCCATGCCCAGTACCGGGCCAGGCACCGGCAAGGAGAGGGCGCGCGTGGTGGCCTCGCCCGCCAGTTGGCACAACAGGATCAGGGTCAGCGCCCGGATCATTCCCGCGGGTCCAGCAAGGCCGAAAGCCCGGCTTCGAGGCCCGGTGCCAGCCCGCCCAGTTGCGCCAGCATCTCGGTCTGGAACTGCATCGCAACGGGGATCAGCCGCGCGACCAGCGCCAAGCCATCGGGTGTCAGGCGCAGCAGCAGCAGGCGCCGGTCGGCATCATTCACCGCCTTGGTGATCAGCCCCGCGGCTTCGAGTCGGGTGGCGGCGCGGCTGACCTTGGATTTTTCCATGTCTACCCGCGCTTCGATGTCGCGCACCGACACGTCGCCCGCGTGGTAGAGATGCACCAGCACGCGCCATTCGGGAATCGAGATGCCGAATTCCTCGCGATAGCGTTCGGCAAAGGCGCGGCTGATGCGGCTGGCGGCGGCATTCAGCCGGTAGGGCAGGAAGGCGTTCAGATCGAAGGGGACGGGGTCTGGCATGGGCAACTCCTGGCGGTGTCAAAGCGAATCACAAAGCGCGATCAAGATCAATGAAGCACAGGGCGGCGGGGTCGGGGTGCCTTGGGGGGCTTGACATTGTTGCAACTGCAATAAATGTTAACGCACACCCGAAAGTCATGTTTTCGACGCGATCAAGGAGCCTGCCATGACCGACCACCCGCTACCCCAAGGCATGACCCGCGCCCCGAGTGCTGGCGGCGTTCATGAAGGCTACATGCCTGGCTTTGGCAACGATTTCGAAACCGAGGCCCTGCCCGATGCCCTGCCGCAAGGCCAGAACAGCCCGCAGAAATGTAATTACGGGCTCTATGCCGAGCAGCTTTCAGGCACCGCCTTTACCGCCCCGCGCGGCCAGAACGAGCGGACCTGGTGCTATCGCATCCGTCCGTCGGTCAAGCATACATCGCGGTTTTGCAAGATCGACATGCCCTATTGGAAATCCGCGCCCAATGTGTTGCCCGATGTGATCAGCCTGGGCCAGTACCGCTGGGATCCGGTGCCGATCCCGGCCGATGGCGCAGGCTATACCTGGGTTACAGGGATGCGCACCGTGACCACGGCGGGCGATGTCAACACGCAGGTCGGCATGGCGAGCCACGTCTACCTGGTGACGGCCTCGATGCAGGACGAATACTTCTTTTCGGCAGACAGCGAGCTGCTTGTTGTGCCGCAGCAGGGCCGGCTGCGGTTCTGCACCGAGATGGGGATCATCGACCTGGAGCCCAAGGAGATCGCCATCCTGCCGCGCGGCCTGGTGTACCGCGTCGAGGTGCTGGAGGGGCCGTGCCGGGGCTTTGTCTGCGAGAATTACGGGCAGAAATTCGACCTGCCGTCGCGGGGGCCGATCGGCGCGAACTGTCTCGCCAACCCGCGCGATTTCAAGACCCCGGTCGCCGCTTTCGAGGATCGCGAGGTCGAAAGCCGCGTGGTCATCAAGTGGTGCGGGCAGTTTCACGAAACCACCATCGACCATTCGCCGCTGGATGTGGTTGCCTGGCACGGAAATTACTGCCCGGTGAAATACGATCTGCGTACCTATTCGCCGGTCGGCGCGATCCTGTTCGATCACCCCGATCCGTCGATTTTCACCGTGCTGACCGCGCCATCCGGGCAAGAAGGCACGGCCAACATCGACTTCGTGCTGTTCCGCGA
>JAGRMK010000283.1 GCA_020441345.1 Paracoccaceae bacterium | reverse complement strand
GTCGGTCGCGGCAAGTCGATGCTGATGGACCTGTTCCACGAGACGCTGCCGATCCCGGCCAAGCGGCGCGTGCATTTCCATGCCTTCATGCAGGAAATCCACGCCGGGATGCACGCAGCACGCAAGACGGGCGTGGACGATGCCCTGGCCCCGGTTGCGCAAAAGGTCGCGGCCGAGGTGCGGCTGCTGGCCTTTGACGAGATGCAGATCAACGACATCACCGACGCGATGATCGTCGGGCGTTTGTTCCAGATGCTGATGGAGGCGGGCGTGGTGATTGTCACCACCTCGAACCGCCCGCCCGAAGATCTCTACAAGGACGGATTGAACCGGGCGTTGTTCTTGCCGTTCATCACCCTGCTGCGCGAGCGGATGGAGGTGATCGAACTGGAATCGGAAACCGATTACCGCCAGCACCGGCTGACCGGCGCGCAGGTGTATTTTCACCCCGCCGGGGCAGAGTCGCGGCAGGCGATCAACGGGCTTTGGGCGGAACTGACCGGCGGCGATCCCGGCGCGCCGCTGGTGCTGTCGGTGCAGACCCGCAAGGTCGAGGTGCCGCACCACCACAACGGCGTGGCCCGCGCCGGGTTCTGGGATCTGTGCGGAAAACCCCTGGGCCCTGCCGATTATCTGGCGCTGGCCGGGGCTGTGCGGGTGCTGATCCTGGAAGATATTCCACGCCTGTCGGCGACCAATTACAATGAGGCAAAGCGATTCGTGACGCTGGTCGACGCGCTTTACGAGGCGAAAGTGCGGCTGATCGCCAGCGCCGCCGACCTGCCCGAGCGGTTGTATATGGAAGGGGCCGGGTCATTCGAATTTGAACGCACCGCCAGCCGGTTGCGCGAGATGCAGGCAAGCGACTGGGGTGCGGGCTAAGGGCCGTGGCGCTATTCCTTGATGCCGCGTTCGATCCTGGTGAACTTCTCCAGCCGCGAATCGGGTTCGTTCTTGGCGCGTTGTTGCAGTTTTTTTGCGGCCTCGCTGGGCTTATCCGAACGCTCCAGTTCCGTGAAACGCTCCATCCGGGCGGTTGAGCCGTCGTGGCCGTGATCGAGGGGGTGTTTGCTCATCGATGCCTCCGTTTTCGATCATCCAGTGCCGCAACCTTAGCGCGACGCCCCGCGAAAGTCACGCCGCCGCCGCCCGCGGGGTGCGTTGGTCCAGGATTTCGGCCAGAACCCGCTCAAAGGGCGCCGGCTGAAAGTCGGGCAGGATTTGTGCCAGAGCCTCCGGTGACAGGCGGTGCGGCGTATTGAACAGATAGCGCATTTCCTTCATCTCGCGTGCCAGTTCCCAAACCGGCGCGGCAACGCCGAACAGCCACCAGGGAAACGGCTTGACGGTCAGGTTGCGCCCGGTCAGCCGTTCCAGCCCCCGTGCCAGTTGCGCGGTGGAAAAGGTCAGGCCGGGAAAGGGGATGTCAGAAAAGGCCGGCAGGTCGGCGCGCTTTTGCGCCAGCATCACCGCGGCGCGCGCCATGTCGGGCAACCAGGCGTGCGCGCGTTCCACATCGGGGTCGCCCATCGTGGTGATCACCCCTTTGGAATAAGCGCGCAGATAGATCATGTCGACATGCGAATCGCCCAATTCGGGCGCCAGGAAATCGCCGGCGCGCAGAAGGATCGTCTGCACGCCCTTCGCTGCGGCGGCGCGATATTGCCCTTCGATCGCGGCGCGGACCGTGCCCTTCCGGCTGCACGGTTTGTGCGGCGTGTCCGCCGACCAGGGGCCCGGCTGGGTGCCGTAGACATAGACATTGCCCGGAAACAGGATCGTCGCGCCCGAGGCCTTGGCTGCGCCAATCACCTGCGCGGTGATCTGGGGCAGGATCGTCTGCCAGTCATGATAGGCTGGCGGGTTCATGCCGTTGACAATAACGTCGCAACCCCGCGCGGCGGCACTCATGTCGGTGCCCCGGACATAGGCGCGGGTCTGCCAGCCGGCGGCGCGAAAGGCGTTGGTGAAATGGCGACCGATCTTGCCGGAGGCACCGAGGATCAGGGCGGTCTGGGTCATGGTCGTGGTCCTTTGGTTTCTGGATGCCCGCATTGTCTCCTGGGTGAACTCGAATGGATATTGCCCATTTTCGTATCTCTGCTATTCACTTATGAATGGATTTGCGCTCTCCTGATTGGACCCTCTGGCATTCCTTCGTTGCGGTGGCCGACCACGGCTCTTTGTCGGCAGCGGCGCGCGCGATCGGTCAAAGCCAGCCGACCCTGGGGCGGCATATCCGAATGCTGGAAGAGCACCTGGGCCTGACGCTGTTTCGGCGCGTCCCTCGGGGGCTGGAACCCAGCGAGGCCGCCGTGCCGTTGCTGGACGCGGCACGGGAGATGGCCGAGACCGCCGCGCGGCTGACCCGCATCGCCGAGGGCCGGCAAGAGACCCTGCGCGGCACCGTGCGCATCACCGCTTCGCGTGTCGTGTCGCATTACATGTTGCCGCCGATCCTGGCCGCGCTGCGCCGCGCCGAGCCCGAGATCCAGCTTGAGCTGGTGCCGTCGGACACCACCGAGAACCTGCTGTTCCACGAGGCCGATATCGCGCTGCGCATGTTCCGCCCAGAGCAACTGGACATCATCGCCCGTCATGTCGCGGATCTGCCCATCGGGCTCTATGCCGCGCGGTCCTATCTGGACCTGAACGGCCGTCCGCAAACTGTCGATGAACTGATGCGGCATGCCTTTGTCGGCTATGACCGTGACGAGCGCATCCTGCGCTTGATGCGCGCCATGGGGTATCCGGTGACGCGCGACTTCTTTGCCCTGCGCTGCGACGACCAGACGGCGCATTGGGAACTGGTGCGCGCCGGTTGCGGGATCAGCGGCGCGCAATGCCAGATCGGCGATGCCGACCCGCTGCTGGAACGGATCATGCCCGATCTGGACCTGCCATCGCTGCCGCTCTGGCTGGCCGCGCCGCAGGCCCTGCGCAGCAATCCGCGCATCCGCCGGGTCTGGGATTTCCTGGCGTCGGAGCTGTCGCGGGCCGCCTCGGCTTGACCACGGGGCAGCGACAGGCTACGCCGCTGGCGCATCCGTAAAACAAGGGAGTCCCCGGTGGCCAATCCTTCCATTCTCATCCTCGCTGGCGACGGTATCGGCCCCGAGGTCATGGCCGAGGTCAAGAAGATCATCGGCTGGTTCGGCACCGCGCGCGGTATCCAGTTCGACGTGTCCGAGGATCTGGTCGGGGGCTGCGCCTATGACGCGCATGGCA
>JAGRMK010000282.1:1494-6306 GCA_020441345.1 Paracoccaceae bacterium | reverse complement strand
CCGGTGCGCTATATCGCCAACCGGTCGTCAGGCCAGCAGGGTACGGCGCTGGCAGAAGCCCTGCGCGACCTCGGCGCGCGCGTCAGCTTCATCACCGGCCCGGCCAGCACCCCGCCGCCCCCGGGGGTCAAGGTGATCCGCATTGAAACCGCGCAACAGATGCTTGAAGCGGTCGAGGCCGCGTTGCCCGCCGATGCCGCCGTCTTCGCCGCAGCGGTCGCCGATTGGCGCGTGAAAAACGAGGCGGGGCAGAAGATGAAGAAACAGGCCGGCGCCCTGCCCGTGCTCGCGTTCGCCGAGAACCCGGATATCCTGGCAACCGTCAGCCGCCACGCCCAGCGCCCGTCGCTGGTCGTGGGCTTCGCCGCCGAAACCGAAACCGTCATCGCCCATGCTCAGGCAAAGCGGCTGCGCAAGGGCTGCGACTGGATTGTCGCAAATGACGTCTCACCGGCCACGGGGATCATGGGGGGCGCGGAGAACGCCGTGCACCTGATCACCGCTGACGCGGTCGAAGACTGGCCGCGCCTGCCGAAATCCGAGGTTGCGCAGCGCCTTGCCGCACGCATCGCCGACGTGCTCGCGGGTTCGGCATGAGCGTCCTGATCCGCGTCCTGCTCGAAGACTGGGCGGACCCCGCGCTCGCCCTCCCGGCCTATGAAACGCCGGGTTCTGCCGGAGCCGATCTGCGCGCCAACCTGCTCCTGCAGGATCGCGAAACGGGCCTCACCCTGATGCCGCTGCAACGCCTGGTCGTGCCCACCGGATTGCGCGTCGAGATCCCGCAAGGATACGAGATGCAGGTCCGCCCCCGGTCCGGGCTGGCGCTGAAACACGGGATCACCCTGCCCAACTCGCCCGGCACCATCGACAGCGATTATCGCGGGCCGCTGGGCGTGCCACTGATCAACCTCGGGGCAGAGCCATATGTCATCGCGCATGGCGAGCGCATCGCGCAGGCGGTGATCGCCCCTGTCGTGCAAGGGCGCTTCCAGCGCGTTGAAACCCTTGCCGAGACCACGCGGGGAAGCGGCGGCTTCGGCTCGACGGGGCGTCGCTGAATGCTGACGGTGTTCTTGCTGGCGGTGGCGCTCTGGGCTTTTGCCACCCTGTTCGGCGTTCCATCACGCCTGCGTGCGGCGCTGATCTTCGGGCTCTGGATGCTGGTCGTGCTGATCAACCTGACGCTGCCCTCGGAATCCTCTCTCAGACTGGCGACCGGGGGCGATGTGCGCCCCTGGCTGGTGCTGGCGCTGAGCGTCGCGCTGATCGGGGCCTACCGGTTCGCGCTGCTCCGCCTGCGCACCCGCGCCCGCGCGTCATTGCCTCCGCTGGGGGCCGCACCGCTGTTCTCGGAAGCCGAACTCTCGCGCTACGCGCGCCACATGATGCTGCGCGAAATCGGCGGCCCCGGACAAAAACGCCTCAAGCAGTCCAAAGTCCTGGTGATCGGTGCGGGGGGGCTGGGTTCGCCCGCGCTTCTATACCTCGCGGCGACCGGGGTCGGCACGATCGGCGTGATCGACGATGACTCCGTCGAAGGCTCGAACCTGCAACGCCAGGTGATCCACACCGACGCGCGCATCGGCATGCCCAAGGTGGTCTCGGCCGCGCAACAGATGCAGGCGCTCAACCCGTTCATCACCGTGCGCCCTTATCATCGCCGCCTCACCGATTCCGACGCCGAAACCCTCTTCGCCGGTTATGACCTGATCCTTGACGGGACCGACAATTTCGACACCCGTTACCTTGCCAACCGCACGGCGGTCAAACTGGGCAAGCCGCTGATCGCCGCCGCCATCACGCAATGGGAGGGGCAGATCTCGCTCTACGACCCGGCGCGCGGCGGGCCATGTTTTCAATGCGTCTTCCCAGAACGCCCTGCGCCGGGCTTGGTGCCGACCTGCGCCGAAGCGGGCGTGATCGCCCCGCTACCCGGCGTGCTTGGAACGATGATGGCGCTCGAAGCGATCAAGACCCTGACCGACGCAGGCGCCTCCCTGCGCGGATCGCTCTTGATCTATGACGGGCTCTATGGCGAAATCCGCAAGATCAACACCAGACCGCGCCCGGATTGCCCGATCTGCGCGGGCTGATCCATTCATCTTGCTACAAATACTTTGCAGGGGTGACTAGCCGCAGGCCAGGAGGGGGCGCAAAGCCCCCTTAATCCGCGCGCAACACCATCGCCCCGATCTTGGCCAGGCGATCATCGACAAAGCTGCGCTCTGTTTCGGTCAGGATCTTGTGCCGCGGATACACCGGCGCGGCGCGGTCATCGCGAATCGGGGTTTCCCAACCGTCGGTGGTATCAAAAAAGGCCTGCGCCCCCTCTTCGCCGAATTCGCGCAGATAACCTTGGATGACGACATCGAGATAGCTCAACAGGATCGGCGCAGGCTGTTCGGGATAGACCATGCGGGCGGGTGCCACCGCGTAGATCTGCGCTGTGACCGGGTGGGTGGAGTCATGATCCAGCCCGTCCTCTATCGCGTGCCGCTCATACCCCTCTTCGCGCAAATCCAGCGCCGCCCAATCGGCACCCGGCACCCGCGCGACCAAACCGTGAATTTCCGACTGCGCGCAGCGAATACCCGTCAGGAATGGCCCCTCGCGCCCGTGCGTGTGACGCCATGCGCGCCGCCAGCCCTTGAGCCGCGCACGAAACGCCTGAGAATAGCCATGCGTATCGCGGTTCACCAAAGAGCCGTAACCAAAGAAAAACGGGTCGGTCATGTCCTGCCCCAGATTGCCCTGCGCCCAACAAATGCCCAATCCAGGCTCCCGCCGCAAGGGGATGCATCCCCCTTGTCACGGGCCTGTCAGGGCTGCTATCCAGTGACATGAACACGGGAGAATCTGCTGCGCGCCAACTTGTGCAGCGGTGCCGAAGGAGCAACCGCCCCGGTAAACTCTCAGGCGCAAGGGACCGCGTTCATAACGAGACTCTGGAGAGTGGCGCTTGCGCCCGCCGAAGGGATAACGATCTCAGGCGCCCCAAGGGGCAGGGACAGAGGGGGCACCATCGGGCGCATTCGCGCCCGGTCATGGTGCCGGTCATCCGGCCAGTTGAAACAGGACGGAGCGAATGACCGAAACCCTGCGCACATGTCTTTACGATCTGCATCTCGAGCTGGGCGCCCGGATGGTGCCTTTCGCGGGCTACCAGATGCCCGTGCAATACCCGATGGGGGTGATGGGCGAACACCAGCACACGCGCAGCCGCGCGGGCCTGTTCGACGTTTCGCACATGGGCCAGGTGATCCTGGGGGCCCGCGATGCGGCGGCGACGCTGGAAACCCTGGTGCCCGTCGATATTCAGGGGCTGGCCGAAGGGCGGCAACGCTATGCGCTGTTCACCAATGACGACGGCGGGATTCTGGATGACCTGATGGTCGCCAACCGGGGCGACCATCTGTTCCTTGTGGTCAACGCCGCCTGCAAGGCGCAGGACATCGCCCATCTGCAGGCCCACCTGGCGGGCGTCGAGGCCGTCACCGACCGCGCCCTGATCGCCCTGCAAGGCCCCGAGGCCGAGGGCGCGCTGGCGCGTCTGGTGCCCGGCGTTGCAGCAATGCGCTTCATGGATGTCATCACGCTGGACTGGGACGGCACCGCGCTGTGGATCTCGCGGTCGGGCTATACCGGCGAGGACGGGTTCGAGATCTCGGTGCCCGAAACCCGCGCCGAGGCTTTGTGCCGCGCCCTGTTGGCGATGCCCGAAGTGGCGCCGATCGGCCTGGGCGCGCGCGATTCTCTGCGGCTCGAGGCCGGGCTGTGCCTTTATGGTCACGACATCGACGCCACGACCTCGCCGGTCGAGGCCGGTCTGACCTGGGCGATCCAGAAAGTGCGCCGCACCGGTGGTGCCCGCGCCGGCGGCTTTCCCGGCGCCGGGCGTATCTTGCGCGAACTGGCCGACGGCCCGGCGCGTCTGCGTGTCGGTCTCAGCCCCGCGACCCGCGCTCCGATGCGCGAGGGCACGCCGCTGTTCGCCACCGAAGAGGGCACCGACCCGGTCGGCATCGTCACCTCTGGCGGGTTTGGCCCGACCGTTGGCGCGCCGGTGTCGATGGGATATCTGCCGCCCGGCCTTGCCATCCCCGACACTCGCGTGTTTGGCGAGGTGCGCGGCAAGCGCCTGGCCGCGCGGGTCGTCCCCCTGCCCTTCCGTCCTTCCACCTACCGTAAATGAGGCCCTGAAATGAAATTCACCGAAGACCATGAATGGTTGCGCGTCGAAGGCGATCTGATCGTCGTCGGCATCACCGAACATGCCGCCGAGCAGCTTGGCGACGTGGTGTTCGTGGAACTGCCCGAACTGGAAACGCAGGTCGCCCGCGGCGACGAGGTTTGCGTCATCGAATCGGTCAAGGCCGCCTCTGACATCCTCGCGCCTCTCGAAGGCGAGATCGTCGCCGTGAACGACGCACTGTCCGACAACCCCAGCCTGGTCAACGAGGATCCGACTGGCGACGCCTGGTTCTTCAAGCTGAAGATCGACGACATGGGCGCGCTGGACGAGTTCATGTCGGAAGACGAGTACAAGGACTTCATCAGCTGACCCGCGGGGCGCCTGTGTCGGGCGCCCCGTTTTTCCCGCCTGCCGGAGCCATCATGCCCTATTCCCCGACCGCCTATAACCCCTACGATTTCGCGAACCGCCGCCACATCGGGCCTTCGCCCTCGGAAATGGCCGAGATGTTGCAAGCGGTCGGTGCCGAAAGCCTCGATGCGCTGATCGACGAAACCGTGCCGCCCTCGATTCGGCAGGACAAGCCGCTGACCTGGGCGCCGCTGTCCGAAGGCGGG
>JAGRMK010000282.1:0-1423 GCA_020441345.1 Paracoccaceae bacterium | reverse complement strand
GGCACCATCACCCCGCCAGCGATTCAGCGCAACATCCTGGAAAATCCGGCCTGGTATACCGCCTATACCCCCTATCAGCCTGAAATCGCGCAGGGGCGACTCGAGGCGCTGCTGAACTATCAGACGATGGTCGCCGACCTGACCGGCCTGCCGATTGCCAATGCCTCGCTGCTGGACGAATCCACCGCCTGCGCCGAGGCGATGGTCATGGCCCAGCGTGTCGCCAAGTCCAAGGCCAAGGGGTTCTTCATCGACGAGCACTGCCACCCGCAAAACATCGCCGTGATGCAGACCCGCGCCGCGCCGCTGGGGATCGAGGTCATCGTGGGCAAACCCGCCGATCTGGACCCCGACGCGGTGTTCGGCGCGATCTTTCAATACCCCGGCACCTATGGCGATTTGCACGATTTCACCGATCCCATCGCCGCCCTGCACAGCGCCAAGGCCATCGCGATCATGGCCACCGACCTTCTGGCGCTTTGCATGATCAAGGAACCCGGCGCGATGGGCGCGGATATCGCTGTCGGCTCGTCGCAGCGCTTTGGCGTGCCCATGGGATACGGCGGCCCGCATGCCGCGTTCATGGCCTGCGCCGATGCGCACAAGCGCCAGATGCCGGGACGCATCGTCGGCGTCTCCATCGACGCGCGCGGCAACAAGGCCTATCGCCTCGCGTTGCAAACCCGCGAACAACATATCCGGCGCGAGAAAGCCACTTCGAACGTCTGCACAGCGCAGGCGCTGCTGGCGGTCATGGCCTCGATGTATGCGGTGTTCCACGGTCCCGAGGGGTTGCGCGCAATTGCCGAGCGCGTGCATTCGATGGCCGAACGCCTCGCGCGCGCGCTCAAGGCCGCGGGCGCCCGGGTCGAACCCGGCGCGTTCTTCGACACGATTACCGTCGAGGTCGGCGTCGGACAGGCCGGCATTCTTGCCGCCGCGCGCCATGAAGGGTTGAACTTCCGCAAGGTCGGCACCCGTCATGTCGGCATCGCGCTGGATGAAACCGCCGACGAAGCGGTGCTGCAACGGGTGCTTCGGGCCTTCGGCATCGCCGGGGTGCCGCCGCACAGGGCGCAACTGGGCTTCCCCGAATCCCTGGCGCGGACCAGCGACTACCTGACGCATCCGATCTTTCACATGAACCGCGCCGAAAGCGAGATGATGCGCTACATGCGCCGCCTTTCGGACCGCGACCTCGCGCTGGACCGTGCCATGATCCCGTTGGGCTCATGCACTATGAAACTGAATGCCGCGGCCGAGATGATGCCGATCTCGATGCCTGAATTCGCCAGCCTCCACCCGTTCTGCCCCCCCGATCAGGCGACGGGCTATGCCGAAGTGCTGGAGGATCTCAGCGCCAAGCTTTGCGAGATCACCGGCTATGACGCCATGTCCATGCAGCCCAACTCGGGCGCGCAGG
>JAGRMK010000281.1 GCA_020441345.1 Paracoccaceae bacterium | reverse complement strand
CACGCCGCTCAACCTGCAACTCGCGTGTCAGACATTGCGCGACGGCGGGCACTGCCATGTTCGGCCCGATGTCGTTGAAAAGCTGTTGCGCGGCATGGCCAGGGATGGGCGCGACCTAGACGGCGGCAAGGGCGACGTGCGCCTGCAAAAGGCGTCTCGCGATACTCTTTTCCTGACATTGCAACGCTCATGGAATGTGCTGGTGCAGTCGGCCGAAGTGCGCAGGCAAGCGGGCGATGCGCTGGTCGAGCACCTGCTGGGGCGGCTGGAAAAAGGTCAGCGCGGCAAGGATCTGCAAGTCGAGACAACCTTGGGCGATCTTCTGGCCAGCCTGACCGGCGATGCGTTCCTGAAAACCCGGGTCAGGGAGATGACGCGCCTGATGGACCGCGCGCTGCTTTGGCTGCACGAACAGGAGGTGGTGACACTGGGCAAGGGGCTGACCGTGTTCCGCCCGGCCATGACGGTTCAGCCGGCACCGGGCAAGGGACAGTTTTTAGTCAAGGATTTCGTCCCCTTGCAGGAACACTACGACGAACAGACCATCCAAACTCACGTCATGGCAGCCTATGCCGAAACGGGTTTGGCCTCAATGCAGGAGGCGATGCGCCTGTCGGTGGATTACTTCGCACTCGATCACGAGGCGTTCATCGGGCGCTGGATGAAGGGCAAGACCACCGAGGTCAGGCGCCAGACAACCGGTAAATCCTGGCAAGCTGTTGTCGAGGCCCTGGACCATTCCGTGCAACAAAGAATCGTGGCGGATGATCGCGAGTCCACCAATGTCCTGGTCCTGGCCGGGCCGGGTTCCGGAAAAACGCGCGTGCTCGTTCACCGGATTGCCTATTTGATCCGGGTTCGTCGCGAAGATCCCCGCAGTATCCTTGTCCTCAGCTACAATCGGCACGCCGCGGTCGAGATCCGGTCCCGCCTGCGCCATCTGATCGGGGACGAGGCCTATGGCGTGACCGTGTCCACCTGTCACGCAATGGTCATGCGGCTGGTCGGGGCAAGCTTTGCTGGCTCTGACGTGGAAACCCGGGATTTCGACGGCATCGTCATGGAGGCCGTGCGCCAGTTGACCGGCGACGGGCTGAGCAAGACCGAGGCCGAAGCGCAACGCGAGACGCTGATCCAGGGATATCGCTGGATCCTGGTCGACGAATACCAGGACATTGGCCCGGAAGAATACGCGCTGATTGCGGCCATTGCCGGGCGAACGATCGATGACGAGGACATGAAACTCAGCCTCTTCGCCGTGGGGGATGACGATCAGAACATCTATGCATTTGCCGGCGCTTCGATCCGCTACATTCGCCAATTCGAACAGGATTACCGGGCAAAGCCGGAATACCTGGTCGAAAATTTCCGATCTACACGACACATTGTGGAAGCCTCGAACACGGTGATCGCGGGGGCCACGGACCGGATGAAACGTGGCCATGACATCACCATGGACCGCAAGCGCCGCAATGAGGCGGCGGGCGGCGTCATGGCCAGTCTCGATCCGGTCGGGCGCGGCAGGGTTCAGCTCCTCCAATGCCCTCCGGGGGACCGTTTGCAGGCCGCGGTGGCGGTGGGCGAGTTGCTGCGCCTCGCGGCCCTGGATGCGGGGTGGAACTGGTCGCGCACCGCGATCATCGCCCGCAACTGGAGCCAGCTCGCGCCGGTGCGCGCTTTTGCCGAGGCGCAGGGCATTCCCGTTGAAATGGCCAACGAAAGCCTGCCCAGCCTCTGGCGGCTGCGCGAAATGCGGCCGTTCATCGAAGGGATCAGCCGCGACCGGACGCGGCTCCTGGGTGTCACCGATCTGCTTGCGATCGTGAACGGGCTTCCGCGCAACCGCTGGGCCGACCTGATTGCCGAAGGGGTGGCGGCCCTGGCGCAGGAAATCGGGGCGGGATCGGTCTTGGTCCCTGATCTGGTGGAATGGTTTGGCGAATGGTCACGGGATGCCAGGGGGGAACAGCGCGGCCTCCTGCTGATGACCGCGCACCGCGCAAAGGGATTGGAGTTCGATGACCTCGTGATCCTGAATGGCGGCTGGGACAGGCCGTCCCAGAACGAAGATCTCGATGCGCCGCGACGCCTGTTCTATGTGGCGATGACCCGCGCCCGCCGCAGCCTTGCCGTGATGACCCAGGGCGCCCATGCCTTCCTGCCAGCCAACGGCGACGCCATCCTCAGACGGCAGCCCCCCCTGCCCGATGGCAAGGATCTGCCGCCCGACAGGACCTACCGGATGCCAGACATGGGCGCGGTGTTCATCGATTGGGCCGGGCGCTTGGGGCATGGTGACGCCAGCCTATCGGCCATCGCGCAAGCGCAGGTCGGCGATCGTGTAAGGCTGGTGCAAAACGCCCGACGCTGGTGGGTTCCGGACGCTCGCGGGCGGCCTCTGGTCGGGATGAAAAGCGGCTGGACCATTCCGGCAGGACACCGCGTTGCATCCGCCGAGGTCGGCGCGATCGTCACGCGCCATGCCCATGAAAGCGGCGAGGAACACCGCGCAAAGCTGCTCCGCGACAGCTGGGAGGTCGTGCTGCCCGAGATCGTCCTGGAATGACCCAACCGTGCCCACACTCCCGAACGCCGGTCACACAAGCCCCTCCCGCCTCAACAAACCAGACCAGCCCCAACCGATCACGACAGGTCTATCCCCGCGGGTGCGGG
>JAGRMK010000280.1 GCA_020441345.1 Paracoccaceae bacterium | reverse complement strand
TTCATGGTCTTCATCGCCTCGATGATCAGCAGGGTCTGGCCCGCGGTCACTTGCTGGCCGACCGCGACAAAGGCGGCGGCACCCGGTTCGGGCGACAGATAGGCGGTGCCGACCATCGGCGATGGAACCGCGCCGGGGTGCTCGGCGGGGTCCGAACTGGCGGCGGCGGGGGCGGATGCCGGGGTGGCGGTGGCCTGAGAGGGCGCGGCCTGGTATTGGGCCGGGGCGCTGGCCACCGGGGCGGCGACCATCTGAACCTGTTTGGACACCCGCACGTTCAGCGTATCATTTTCGCCGTATTCGCGCTTGACCGCGATTTCGGTCAGGGAATTGGTGTTCAACAGCTCGGCCAACGCCTGAATAAAGGCAACGTCGGCGGTGGTATGGTCTTTGCTCATGGACTTCCTCGTCGCGATGGGGGCGCCCCCTTGGTGGCGGTATCGGGCCACCCAGCTCCCTGCAATTTCATCGGCGCGTTATACGTCAGGGACCAGCCTGTGAAAAGTGCCATTCGCAGGCGCCCGGGCAGCGGACCCGCGTGCCCCGCGAGGCTGGATGACTTGTGCGCATCGTGCGGGCATGGTGTAACATTCGGCAACCGGAGGCAAGCCATGGCCAGATCCGCCCTGTCGGGGACGCGAATCCGCACGCTGCGCACGGCGCGCCGCCTGGGGCAGGCCGATCTTGCGCGCATGGCCGGGATTTCGCCGTCGTATCTGAACCTGATCGAGCACAACCGCCGCCGTGCCAGTCCGCGTCTGATCGAGGCGATCGCCGGCGCCTTGCAGATTCCCGCCGAGGCGCTGGACGAAAGTGCCGGCGATGCGCAGATCGAGGCCCTGCGTGCCGCCGCCGCGCGGGCGGCCCCGGGAACAGAGCCCGAAACCGACCGCGCCGAGGAATTCCTGGGGCGGTTCCCGGGTTGGGCGGCGCTGCTGACCCAGGTCCATGCCCAGGCCGAGGGACAAGAGCGCACCATAGAGCGGCTTTCGGACCGGATGGCGCATGACCCGAACCTGTCGGCGGCGCTCAACGAGATCGTCGCCGCCGTCACGTCGGTGCAATCGACGGCGGCGATCCTGGCGGAATCGGATGATCTGGACCCGGTCTGGCGCAGTCGGTTCCACACCAATATCCACACGGATTCGGTGCGGCTGGCGAATGCCGCCGAGGCGCTGGTTGCGTTTCTCGATACGTCGGGCGAGGAAACCGGGCTTGCCGCGCCGCAAGAAGAGCTGGAAAGCTGGCTGGAACGGCAGGCCTATCACGTCGAGGCCGTCGAACGGGGCGAGGCACTGGACGGTGCGCTCTTGACCGACGGGCAGGCCGAACTGGCCTCGGCGCCGGCGCGCAAGCTGGCGGTCGCCTGGCTGGAGCGCGCGCAAAGCGACGCGCGTGCCCTGCCGCTGGATCGGCTGATGCCGGCGCTGGTGGCGATGTTCGCCCGGAACCACGATTTTGCGCCCGAGCGGCTGGCGCAGGAATTCGACGTCAGCCTGGCGCAACTGTTTCGGCGTCTGGCCTGGTTGCCGCCCGTGCAGGGCGTGCCCCGGTTCGGGCTGGCGGTTTGTGACGGGTCGGGCACCCTGACCCTGCGCCGCCCGGTCGAGGGCTTTGCCTTGCCGCGGTTCGGCGGGGCCTGCCCACTCTGGCCGCTCTATCAGGCCTTGTTGCAGCCAGACCGGCCGGTGCGCACGCTGGTCGAATTCGCCGGGCGCCCGCCCGCCCGGTTCGTCGCCCATGCGGTTGCCGAAGCCCGCAACGCGCTGCGCTTCGAGCCACCCTATATCTGGGAGGCAAGCATGCTGATCACCCCGGCCTCGGCCGCGCTGTCGGACCCAGAGGGCCAGGGCGCGCCGCTGGCCGTCGGGTCGAGTTGCCGGATCTGCCCGCGTGCGGGCTGCGCCGCCCGCCGCGAGCCCTCGATCGTCGCCGGGTGACGCCCGGGTCGCGCGGCGACCGCCGGGGATCCGATGCAGGCTTTGACAGGGCGGGCAATTGTCGCAATAGTCGGGGTCGGATGCGGAGTGACGTTCGACGTGGGGACGGGCGGCGTATCCGACCGGGGGAGGGCGGTCGATGGGGCAGGACGGCACCAGAGCGCCAGAGGGTGCACTGGACATGCGGGCGCAAGCGCCCGGCGCCGGGCGTGCCGTGCTGGTCGTCGAGGACGAGCCGAACATTTCCGAGGCCATCCGGTTCATCCTGCACCGTGATGGGTGGGCGGTGACCGTGCTTGACAGCGGCGAGCACGCCGCTGACATGGTGAGGACCCTGCAACCGGTGGCGATGATCCTGGACGTGATGTTACCGGGCCTGAGCGGGTTCGAGGTGCTGCGCGGGCTGCGTGCCGATCCAGAGACGCGCGGCTTGCCGGTGATCCTGCTGACCGCCAGGGGGCAGAGCGCAGCGCGCACGCTTGCCGCCGAATCCGGCGCATCCCTGTTCATGGCCAAACCCTTTGCCAACCGCGATCTGCTGGAGGCGGTGCGTGGTCTGGTCGATGCCGACAGCCGGGGCCATGCCGACGGCCTGGCGCGGGGTGCCGAGGGGCCGTGACGATGACCAACCGCCGATCTCCGCTGTTCTTGGAACGCGAAACCTATCGCCGCCGCCGGATCATGGATGGTGCGCGGGTTCTGCCGGTGCTTGGCTTCGTGCTGATCCTGTTGCCGGTGCTGTGGACGCAAGGCGGGCAGATGGGCACCGCCGGCGAGGCCGTCTATCTGTTCGTTCTGTGGTTCCTGCTGATCCTCGCGGCGGCGCTGCTGTCACGACCGCTGCGCTCGGCCTTGCGGCGCGAGACCACCCGCCCCGTGCCAGAGACCCCGCCAGCGCCCGTGGATCCCACCCCATGACGCTGAATGTCCTGATCCCGGCGGCGCTGGGGTATGTGGTTTTCCTGTTCGTTATCGCCTCGCTTGCCGAGCGCCGCGCCGAGAGCCTGCGCGCCGCCGGGCGGCGTCCGCGGTTCCTGCGCTCGCCGCTGGTCTATACCCTGTCGCTGTCGGTCTATTGCACCGCCTGGACGTTTTACGGCGCGGTTGGCTATGCGGCGCGCTCGGGGCTGGAGTTCATCACCATCTATCTTGGCCCGACGCTGGTCTTCGTGGGCTGGTGGTGGCTGCTGCGCAAGCTGGTGCGGATCGGCAAGGCACAGCGGGTAACGTCGATCGCCGACCTGATTTCGTCGCGCTATGGCAAATCGAATGCCGTCGGGGTCATCGTCACCCTGCTGGCGGTGGTGGCGACGACCCCCTATATCGCGCTGCAACTGCAATCCATCGCCCTGTCCTTTGGCGCCTTTGCCGAAGATCAGCCGCTTGCGCCGCGCCAACTGGCGATGTGGGTCGCGGTGGGGCTGGCATTGTTCACCATCCTGTTCGGCACGCGCAACCTCGATGCCAACGAGCAACACCACGGCGTCGTGACCGCAATTGCCGTCGAGGCGGTGGTCAAGCTGGTCGCCCTGATGGCGGTGGGCATCTGGGTGGTCTGGGGGCTGATGGATGGTCCGGGCGACATGATGGCGCGGATCGCTGCCGCCGACCGGCCAGAATGGCGGGTGCAGCCCGCGCGCTGGATGGGACTGACGTTTCTGGCCGCGGTGGCGATCATCACGTTGCCACGCATGTTTCAGGTGATGGTCGTGGAGACCACCGACGAAAGCCATGTCGCCACCGCTTCCTGGGCTTTTCCGCTCTATCTGATGGCGATGAGCCTGTTCGTGCTGCCAATCGCCGTCGCCGGGATGGAATGGCTGCCCGAAGGCTCCAACCCCGATCTTTTCGTGCTGAATCTGCCGCATGCGCTGGGCCGCGATGGTTTGGCGATGCTGACCTTCCTCGGCGGGTTTTCGGCGGCGACCTCGATGGTGATCATCGCGGCGATTGCGCTGGCGACGATGGTGTCGAACCATATCGTCGTGCCGCTCTGGTTGGCGCGGCGGCGTCACGCGCCCGGCCCGGCGCGTGATGCGGGCGATATGCGCGGGCTGGTGCTGAATGCGCGTCGGTTGTCGATCGGCATCATCCTGGGGCTCGGGTATCTCTATTTCGCGGTGTCGGGCGGATCGCGGGCGCTGGCGTCGATCGGCTTGATCTCGTTTGTCGGCATGGCGCAGGTTCTGCCAGCCTTGATCGGTGCGCTTTACTGGCGGGGTGCCAGCCGGATCGGTGCGGCGGCGGGGTTGACGGTCGGCGCGCTGGTCTGGCTGTATGCGCTGTTCCTGCCGTCCTTCGGGCCAGGTGTCGTTCTGGGTGTCGATCTGATGGCGCAGGGGCCGCTTGGCATCGGATGGCTGCGGCCGCACGCGTTGTTCGGGGTGGCCGGGCTCGATCCGTTGCTGCACGCGCTGTTCTGGTCGCTGTCGCTGAATGCGCTGGTGTTCATCGGCGGATCGCTGGTCAGTTTTCCCAGCCCGGTCGAGCGCGTGCAATCGGCGCAGTTCGTCTTTGCCTTCGACCTCGAACGCCCCGAGGATCGGCCCGGCGCGCGTGGCTGGTCGCGCGAGGGGGCCGAGAACGACGCCGAGGATCTGCTGGCCATGTCGCAACGCATCCTGGGTGCGGTCGAGGCGCAGACGTTCTTCGAATCCGAGACCCGCGCACAGGGCAAGGAAGGGTTCCTGCCCGACCCGACGCCCGGCTTCCTGGACCGGCTGGAGCGCGAACTGTCCGGCTCGGTTGGCGCCGCCACGGCGCATGCGATGATCACCCAGATTGTTGGCGGGCGGCTGGTGACGGTGGATGACCTGATGGCGGTGGCCAGCGAGACCGCGCAGATCATGGAGCATTCCGCCCAGATCGAGGCCAAGTCCGAGGAACTGGCGCGCACCGCCCGCCAGTTGCGCGACGCCAACGAGATGCTGCAAAAACTCAGCGTGCAAAAGGACAGTTTCCTGTCCCAGATCAGCCACGAACTGCGCACGCCGATGACCTCGATCCGGGC
>JAGRMK010000279.1 GCA_020441345.1 Paracoccaceae bacterium | reverse complement strand
TAGATGGCTTTTGCTTCTTCCAGCGTGTCAAAGAAATCAAGCTGGCCGCCGCGCAAAACGGCGGCCGACTTGCAGTAGCGTTCCAGCGTTTCGGCCTGATGCGAGACGATCAGCACCGTCGCCTGTTCCAGCCGCTCTTTCAAGATCGCCCCGGCGCGACGGTTGAAATTCACATCCGTAGTCGCCGGCATCCCCTCGTCGACCAGGTAGAGGTCGAATTCGATCGCCAGCATCAACGCGAAAGCGAATCGCGACCGCATCCCCTGGCTGTAAGTGCCGACCGCCATGTCGAAGTAATCGCCAATATCGCACAACCAGCGACAGAAAGCTTCTACTTCGTCGGGGTCCAGTTGATAGAGTCGCGCAATGTAACGCGCGTTTTCGGTGGCGCTGTGGCGGTGGTTGATCCCGCCCATGAACCCCAGCGGAAATGACACCCGGCAACTGCGCGTGATCGTGCCATCGTCTGGCTTTTCCAGCCCCGCCATCATGTTGATGATGGTGGTCTTGCCCGATCCGTTGGGCGCCAGTATGCCGGTGGAATGCCCCAGGTCGATCCGGAACGAGGCTTCGTGCAGGATGACCTTGTGGGTCTTCCCGGTCCAGAAAGATTTGCTGACGTTGTTGAACTCCAGCATCGAAGCGCCTCATGCACCCACCCTTTCCATTCGAACATGGCACAGAGGGCTTAACGGGTCTTTTCTTGCGGCAATATTTCACCGGGCACAGGGTGCACGCCGAAAGGGCCGGAATTGAGGCCCGATTATGCCGCAATCGGCCCGGACGCGGTAGTGAAAACTCCGTGTTCGCGCGATCAGGGGCGGCGTCGGGGTTTACATTGGCCGACCCAGGCCCGAAATCCTTGGGGTCAAGATCCGGCACGAAGTCAGGAAAGAGCCCGCGATGTCCGACCATACCGACCAAGATTCCAGCGTCGACGCGGCGTTCGACCAGGCGATGCGCGCGATGGCTGCCGCGCCCGAGGACACCACCGCGCGGCTTGTGTTTCATGCCGAACTCAGCCGCGCGGAACTGTTCGTTCTGCTGGAGGCCGAGGTCGCCGGCGACCGCATGGTGCCGCGCGTGTTCGATCTGTCGGACGGGCGCGCGGTGCTGGCCTTCGGGTCAGAGATGGAACTGGCCGGGTTCGCTGGCGGGGCCGCAGCCTATGCCGCCTTACCGGGGCGGGTGCTGGTGTCGATGCTGGCCCGGTCCGAGGTGCCGCTGGCTCTGCTGATCGGCCCGGATCTGGCGCATGCGGCTTTTGTAGCGCCTGAGGCACTTCGCTGGCTCGACCGGACCCTTGCCGCCGCGGCCCCGTCAGAAGCGCAGGCCACGCCCGAACGGTTCACCGCGCCCGATCTGCCGCAATCGGTGCTGGCGTTGCTGATCCCCGCGCTGGAACGGCGGCTTTCGGGGATGCCGGGGCTTGATGCTGTGGTTCTGGCCGGGGCCCGGTGGCAGGGCGGCGCACGGGGTCATGTTCTGGCGCTGTCGGGTCTGCCCGAGGCCGCGCAGGCTCCGGTCGCGCGGGCCGTGGTCGAAGCCCTGTCGCTGTCGGGGCTCGAAGCCGGGGGGGTGGACGTGATCTTTCCGCCAGACCCCGCGATGCAGTCATTGCGTGCGGTTGGCCTGGTGCTGGCGCCCGCGCCGTTCCGGCCCTCCACCGACCAGATTGTCAGCCCGGACTCGCCGCCTGGCGCCAATCCGGGTCTTGACCCCGACCGCCCGCCCAAGCTCAGATAACCCGCGCCCGCCAGAGACGGGCGCCCAGAGGCGAAGGGGCGCCGGATCGCACAAGGAAAGGAAACCATGTTCGAGCGCATTGGCCGGTTCCTGGGGCGGTATCTGGAGTTCGACCGGCGCGACGCCCAGCCCTATGTCTCGCAGGACTATGACGCGCTGGTGGCAACGATACGTGTCGGAGACGTGCTTCTGGTCGAGGGGCGCGCAAAGATTTCGACCGGCATAAAGTATCTGACGCAAAGCACCTGGTCGCATGCCGCGCTGTGCGTGCGCGACACGACATCCGGCGGTGCACCCGAGCTGGTCGAGGTGACGCTGGAAGACGGCTGTCACCGCATTCCCTTGAGCAAATACAAGGGGATCAACACGCGGCTGTGCCGCGCCGCCAGCCTCAGCACCGAAGAGCGTCGCATCGTCGCCCGCTTCGCCGAGGATCGTATCGGTCTGCAATATGACATGCGGCATATCTTCGATCTGATGCGCTACCTGATCCCGACCCCGCCGGTTCCGACCCGCTGGCGGCGTCGGATGCTGTCGTTCGGGTCCGGAGATCCGACACGGGCGATCTGTTCGTCGCTGATCGCGCAGGCGTTCCAGTCCGTGCATTACCCGATCCTTCCGACCATCGAGATGGTCAAGGCGACCGGAGCAAGCCCCTGGCAGGCCCGCGAGGTCTGGCACATCCGGCACTATTCGATGTTCATGCCGCGCGACTTCGATCTGTCACCCTATTTCGCGGTGATCAAACCGACATTGCAGCGTGGCTTTGATCACCACCAGATTCCCTGGGCGCAGTCGGTCGATGAGGATGCGCCAGCCGATATCGGGGGGCAACCGGCTCGGCTGAGTGGGGTAAAATAATACCCAATTCACAAGCTATTGAAATCGCAATTTAAATCCAGGCACGCACCCCTTGACGCGCCCCCGCAAATCGCTAGAACACGGCCATCCGGCGCGGGGTTTTGGTCTTGCGTCCAACTCTCGTTTCACTTTTCAGGGTAAACCATGAAAACTTACACCGCAAAACCGGCGGAGATCGAGAAGAAGTGGATCCTGATCGACGCCGAAGGCGTTGTTCTGGGCCGCCTCGCCACGATCGTCGCCAACCTCTTGCGCGGCAAGCACAAGCCGACGTTC
>JAGRMK010000278.1:9602-21832 GCA_020441345.1 Paracoccaceae bacterium | reverse complement strand
GTGCTGACCGACAGCCATGGCCGCACCGTGGACTTCAAGCAGACGCTCATCATCCTGACCTCCAACCTGGGGTCGCAAGCGTTGTCGACGATGCCCGACGGCGCCGATGCGGCGCAGGCGCGGGCGCAGGTGATGGAGGCCGTGCGCGCCCATTTCCGGCCCGAGTTCCTGAATCGGCTGGATGAAACGGTGATCTTCGACCGGCTGAGCCGCAAGGACATGGACGGTATCGTCAAGATCCAGATGCAGCGCCTGCTCAAACGGCTGGCTGCGCGCAAGATCACGCTGGACCTGGACGACAGCGCGCGGACCTGGCTGGCCGACAAGGGCTATGACCCGGTCTATGGCGCGCGACCGCTCAAGCGGGTGATTCAGCGCTATCTGCAAGACCCGTTGGCGCAGATGCTGCTGTCGGGTGCCGTGCTCGACGGGGCGACGGTGCCGGTCACGGCGGGGCCGGGCGGCCTGACCATCGCGGGGCAGGCGCCAGGTCATGACGATGACGCGGAACCGCGCGTGAAGGTCGTGCACTGATCCACGCGAAATCATGTCAAAAGGCGCCGGGGAACCGGCGCCTTTTTTTCGTGCATCGTGTTATCGCCAGCCACGCTGCGCCATCAGGCGGGGCGGGCGAAATCCATAGAGGCGTCAAAGGGAAAACAGATAGAAAACCATGCTAAGGTATATTAGAGTCATTCCTTGATCATGCCGTCAGTCACTGCCGGAAATTGAAATGTTGTTGAGGAAAGTCTTTTCATGCACCTGCCGGGATTGCGGTCGATCACCAAGCGGCCTGTTCGAAAGCTGAGCCTCGAAATCGTCAGCCGGTCGGCAAAAGGGCTCGGTGCCTCGCTTTGTATTGCGGCTGCGGCCTTGTCGGCCACGACGGTTCAGGCATTTGCCGATACAGAGACGCCGGTCTTCCCGGTCAGCAGACCAGAGCTTCGACCGGTCTCGGGGATGATCATGCTGGACTACAGCCCGATCACGCTGACCGACGGTGGCGCGTTCGATCTGTTTGGCGTGCACTACCTGCAACGCGCGAATGACTGGCTCTACTATGGGGTGGGCGCTTTCGCCCCGATGGTGCAGGGCGATTACGGCGGGTTCTTTGGCGCGGATGCCACCCTTCACGCGCAACGCCGCATCGGAGGCAGCAACTGGTTCGTGAACGGCGGTCTGTCGCTGGGCGCGGCGGCTGGCGGCAACAGCGTGACAGGCATCCGGCGGTTGTCCGGCGAAGGACTCTATGCGAGGGCTTATGCGGGTGTCGGTTACACGTATCGCAACCTCAGTTTCGGCGTCAACTACTCCCGCGTCGCGGTCGCCGGGTCGCTGATTGACGATTCAACGATCAATTTCTTTGTGCAGCGACCGTTTTCCTTCTCCGTCGGTTCCTATGCCGATGCAGGGACTGTCCTGAACGCGGCGGATTTCGACTCGCCGAGGCAGTCGAACATCCTTTCCGCACAGTGGACCAATTTCTCACAGATCAACCCCACCGGAAGCTTCACGGGCGATATCGGGGTCATGTCGGCCCAGTTCACCCATTTCCTGAACCGAGACGTATATACCTTCTTTGCCGTGGATATCGGCGTGACCGGGCTTCACTGGTACAATCAGGCCCATGGCGGCATCGGGCGGCGGTTCTCGCTGTCACCGCGGATGAACCTCTATGGCCAGATCGGCATCGGCAGCAGCGGCTGGGTGACGGATACCGTGGATACGGGGCCTGGGGTGATCGTGTATCCCAAGGCCACGCTGGAATACATGGTGAACAACCAGATCGGCGCGACCCTGTCGGCCGGCTATCTGTTTGCCCCCGAGGGCACGTCGCGCAACTGGACCGTGGGTCTTGGCCTCAACTATCATCTGTCGCAGCGGCGGCCGACAGACGGTGGGTCGATGGCTGGGCTGGATTATACCCTGCGTGGTATTCGCCTGAATGTGTTTGGCCGGACAACCTCCAGCATCACCTATAACGGGCGCGAGTCCGAAGGGATCAGCATGATCGCCGTGCAGGCCGATTACATGCTCAATGACAATTGGTATCTTGCGGGGCAGATCGCCGCGGCGACGACGGCATTCCGGGGCTATGCCGGGTATGCAGAGGGCTTTTTCGGCGCGGGTTGGCAAACCAATCGCTATGCCTCGGGGCGGCTTCAGGGCTATGCCCAGCTCATGTATGGCCTGAACGATGTTGGTGTCGATCCGGCGCATGAGGTCGGCGCGTTGCTCTATCCGGCGGTCGGGTTCAATTACTACGTGAACGAGCGGGTTTCGGTCTATGGGCAGCTTGGCGCGGCGATTTCCATGGGGCAGCATCTGGGAACGCACACAAACACTTTCGAAAATTATTCCATCGGCTTGGGCATGTCTTATCGGTTTTCGTTGCCGACCCGGTAATGGGGCAGGGCGCTGCGCCAGGGAACCGGGATCAGAAACAAAAGGCGCCGGGAAACCGGCGCCTTTTGTCATTGCCACGACGGGTCGGCCGATCGTCGGGTTGGCAAGCCGCCGGGCACCGTCGTCAGGGAAGATCGGATGTTGCGATGGCCAATCCGTCGATGATGGCCGTAAGGGCCTGCGCCTGGCGCAAACTGGCTGACGGGCACACGGCCTGCGCCTGGTTTCTGACCATCGCCATCAGGCTCGACCCGCCGACCAGCACCACAGCGCCGATCCGATCCGGCGGCACCTGCGCGTCGATCAGCGTCTGGAAAAGCGCCTCGCGCAAAGGTTCGCCGTATCCGGCGAGCGCGGCGTTCAGCGTGCCCGGCGTGATCGGCGCAGAGAGACCCGGTTCGATCACGCCCATATCGATCCGCGCGCGCGGCGTCGCCGTATTGGCGGCGATCTTGCCGGCCTCGACGGCAAAGGCAAGCTCATGCCCCAGGTGCTCGGTGATCACGTCGCGCAGCCTCCCCATCTTGTCGGGGTCTACCGCGTGTTTGACCAGATCCTCCACGCTGCGCTCCGTGTCGCGGGTGTAGAGGAACGGAATTTTCGCCCAGGTCGCCAGGTCGTGATAAAGCGCGCTGGGAACCGGCAGCAATCCGTCGCCCAACGTGCGGCGCAACTGTCCACCCAGACCCAAGAGCGGCATGGCATGGGCCACCGACACCGCCTTGTCGAAATCGGTTCCGCCCAGCCGTATGCCGTGGCTTGCCAGGATTTCCAGCCCGGAGCCGGTTTCCCGGAACACCGAGAAATCCGACGTGCCCCCGCCGATATCGACGATCAGATCGGTCTGGCCCGGCGCGCCTTGACCGGTCTGGGCGCGCGCGGCGGCCTCGGGTTCGAACAGGAAGCGGACATCGTCGAACCCGGCGGCATGGTAGCAGGCGCGCAGATCGTCCTCGGCGCGGGCGTCGCGTTCTGGGTCGGCAGAGTGAAAATGCACCGGGCGCCCCGACAGGACGCGGGTGAAATGCTGGCCTGTCTCGGCCTCGGCGCGCTGTTTGACATGTGCCAGAAAGGCGGTGACGATCTGCGCAAGCGTGCGGCGTTGCCCGCCGATCATCCGGTCTTCGTGAAACAGCGTGGTGCCCAGGATGCTCTTGAGCGCCCGCATGTAGCGGCCTTCGACCCCTTCGGTCATGGCGCGAGCAGCCGCGGTCCCGATCAGCATCGGACCGCGGTCTTGTGGAAAGAACACCGCCGTCGGCACGGTGTCGGCGCCGTTCTCGATGGGCAGCCGCCGTGCCACGCCCTCCATCAGCACTGCCGCAGCCGAATTCGAAGTGCCGAAATCAACTGCAAGAACCGGCGAACCCATGAAACCGCTCCACATGCCACAAAGGCGCGGGTCCTACCGAAAGCCGGGGGGCAAGGCAAGCACCCTCGGGCGCAACGAAAAACGGGGATGCCCGATGGCACCCCCGTTTCCGAATTCGCGGTAAAACCGTCGTTCAGCCCAATCAGGCCAGAGCGAGGTTCGACGCCGATTCGCGACCATTGCGGTCGGCTTCCAGATCGTAGGTCACGGCCTGGCCGTCATTCAGATGACGGATGCCAGCGCGCTCCAGGGCCGAAATATGGACGAACACGTCCTTCGAGCCACCTTCGGGCGCAATAAAGCCAAAACCTTTGGTCGAGTTGAACCACTTCACGGTGCCTTTAGCCATCGTGATGTCTCCTTATTTGATTGCCACCCGCAGAATGCGATGGCCCGGCTCGGTCTCGTCAGAATCGCGACTGAGCCGTAAAGGGGACAGAGGTCGACAGAAGATGCTTCGCAGCGACCTTCTACGCGTATGGCGCGCAAAAAGCAAGCCCTCATCGATTCGCGTCCGGAAACGGGGGAACGGATGACAAGCGGGTCCAGTGCCGGTTTGTTTCGCATTGCGCAGCAAACGGCGCAGCGGCAGATCCATGTTCTCTGACCGTTGACAAGTCACGAAATCTGTCTGCCCGGGCCACGGTATTGCCCGGTTTCATCCGCCTTCGCGCCATGGGGCGGGGGGAAAACAGGCTTGTCAGAACGGACCGCAACAAACCCATTCAACCCATGCGCTCCGATCTGCTGAATTTGTACCGTGGTAAACTGGAGTTAAACCATGACCTTCACTTCGCTGATCAAGACCTTCGCTGCTGACGAATCCGGTGCCGTGACCGTTGACTGGGTCGTGCTGACTGCCGCCATCGTGGGCCTCGGCCTGGCGGTCGTGACCTCGGTGCGCACCGGCGTTGGCGCGCTGGGCACCGACATCTCGAACTCGCTGTCCAGCGCCTCGGTCGCCACGCTGGGCACGCTGGGCACCACCGGTGTGGCCCCCAGCCAGTAAGACTCATCCACTTCGTTTCGGCTACGGGCTGCGTCTTTGGCGCGGCCCGTTTGGCTGTTTGCAAGTTCGGCATGCGGGTGCACATGTCTTGTGCGGTGGCGCGGCTTCTCAAACCGGTTCTGCGCGCGCATATCTGAACCAGTCCGCACAGGAGGTTCCGATGACCCCAAGAATGCCAAGTTTCTTCATTTCCCATGGTGGCGGTCCCTGGCCCTGGGTGCCCCGGATGCGGGCCACGTTTCGACATCTCGAAGACTCGCTGACGCGCATGATTGCCGAGCTTCCCGAACGGCCAAAGGCGGTGCTGGTCATTTCGGGGCACTGGGAAAGCGACGACTTCGCGGTGATGGGCGCCGCCTACCCGCCAATGGTCTACGACTACTCGGGGTTCCCGCCCGAAACCTATCAGATCTCTTACCCCGCTCCCGGCTCGCCCGATCTTGCCACCCGCGCTGCAACCCTGATCACCGAAGCGGGTCTGCCGACCCGGATCGATACCGACCAAGGGTTCGACCATGGCACCTTCGCGCCGCTCTACATAATGTTTCCCGATGCGGATGTGCCGGTGTTCCAGGTCTCGCTGCGGCGGGGCTATGACCCGGCCGAACATCTGGCGCTGGGCCGGGCCCTTGCGCCCTTGCGCGACGACGGGGTGATGATCGTCGGCTCCGGTCTGAGTTATCACAATCTGCGCCTGTTCGGGCCGGGTGCAAAGACGCCATCCGAAGCCTTCGATGCCTGGCTGCATGCCGCCCTGGCGCTGGAGCCCGATGCGCGGGCGCGAACGCTTCTGGACTGGGAGAGCGCGCCCCATGCACGGGTATGCCACGCGCGCGAGGATCATTTCGTGCCGGTTTTCGCCGCGCTCGGGGCCGCCGAACAAGAGCCCGCGACCCGGATCTACCACGACCGCGATCTGATGGGCGGTGTCACCGCGTCCAGCTATCGCTTTGGGTGAGCCGGGCCGCCCCGGCTGAAGGCGAGGCGGCCCGGCCGATGGTGTGTCAGGCACCGATCAGCGTGGCGATCTGCTGGCGCAGCGCGGTGACACGGTCGGCGGCAGCGGCGCGATTACCCTGGGCGCGCCGGATTTCGGTGTCGATGGTATCGACCCGCGCGCGCCGGTCGCGGTTGGCCTGACTGTCGTCGCCCAATTGCACGATCAGGTTCACCAGCCGCGCCTGCTCGCGTTCGAGCGTCTGAATCTCGCCATCGAGTCGCCGCTGTTCCTGTTCTGCGGTGGTGATCTGTCCGCGCAGATCGGCCAGCTGCGCCAAGGTTGCGCGCACCTGCGGGTCGATCGAGCGCGATTCCCAGAAGGCCAGCGTGTTGAGGTCGATATCAAGCAGTCCGACGCGCCGCATCCGGGGCTGCCGCTCGGTCACTGTCAGGCTGGCGCGTTCGCCGGCCGGAACCGCAACCACCCAACGCCAGGCATCAGGGCGTTCCTCGGCGCCGGTGGTCGAAGACACCGTCCAGTCGCTCTGGCGCGGGTGATCAATGGTAATGTCGCGGTCCGCCTGCGGTGCCCCCTCGATGCGGTAGGTGATGCGGCGTTCCAGATCCTCGGTGACATATAGCAACCCGTTCGCCAGCCGCATCTCGCGGATGGTTTCGGTGTTGGTGCTTTCTTCGCGGATCTCCACCGCCGTGTCGCGAGCGAATTCGACGATCTCGGTGGCGCCGGGCGCCAGTTCGGGGATCATCGCGTCACCGGCGTGCCCGCGTCCATCCTCGTAGAGTGTCAGAACTCCGGCCGGCAGTCGCAGCGGCAACGGGTTCTCCAGCGACAGAGCAATTGCCGGGTGCATCTGGCCACTGCCGCCGCGATACAGCGTCAGGCGCGCGTCCGGCAGCAGTTCGGACAGGAATGGCACGCTCATCATCTGGCCCGCCGCCAGGGTCACGGGCGTCGACAGGGTGAAGCGGCTGAAACTCTCGCCATCATCGGCGGCGACCTGCACGGCGGCGAAACTGTCGGCCATCGATTCCATCATCGGCGCGGCTCCCGGGGCCATTGCCCCGCGCGCCATTGCGATCGACGGGGCGGGGGCAACGGCATATTGCGTATCCTGCTCGCGCTGCGCGTAGCGGCGTTCATAGAGCCGGGCCTGGATCGCCCGCACCGACCCGGTTGCCAGCGTCAGGTCGATATCCTGCCAGTCGATGCCAGTGGTGTTTTCGACCACCGCCCAACCGATCAGGCGAATACCCTCGGGGGTATCCACCGCGCGCCAGGCAGTGCGCCACAGCGGCGCGTTTTGCAAATACACCAGGCCCACGTCGCGCGTTTCGGGGTTGTCCGACCCCAGCGCAAGTTCAACACGCCGCGGGTTCGCCGATCCGCGCCAGGCGCGCAGGGCCGCGGTCAGCGTGTCCTGATCCGCTGCTTCGGAAAACCGCACCCCCAGGGCGTCATCCATGACGAAACTGTGCAGCATCCCGTCCGCACCCTGGAGGTTCAGCACGTTGCACGATCCGTCCTCGCACGGGCGCTGGCTGACGCCCATGTTCAGCCCCTCCCAGGTCTCGCCCCGGCGCTCGACGATCAGCGGCGCGCCGATCATCGCCGTCATCAGCCGTGCGGGATCGGTGACATCCTGCGGGCCAAAGGGGAAATGCGCAAAGCTGTCCTCGAACGAGCCGGGGCCAGTAAGGGTGACAAAGGGCACCGCACCCGCCGGGTCTATGACCCACAGGCTTTTCAGGAAGTCGTCGATTTCGTCGCGCGCCACCGACAGGCGGATGGGGTCGGTGCCGAACTGTCCGGTCGCCTCGATCATCGCCAGCCCGGCGGTGGACAGGGTGACACCGCGAATGGCGGTTTCGGCCGACAGGGGCAAGGCCAGGACGAGGCCCGACAGCGCAAGAATCGCCGAGCGGCGCAAACGACGGGGCAGGGGAAAGGGCATGGGGGAAACTCCTTTGACGGGGATTGCACACAGCTTGCCCATTTGTCCTTGGGGCGGCAAGCGGGCCGACGATCACCAATCCGAAATCGGTGCGTGAACCGGCGAAAGACCGCTTGCCGATTGCGGCGCAGGGCCATGCAAGGTGTCGGAATATCTGACTTTCTTGTTCGCAAACACGGGTCAGGCGTTGTGTGCCTGAGTGGCGGGCGCGCGCCCCCTTTGAACGGCTTTGTGATGCATTTCAATGAAGACTGGCAGTCAGATTTGCGCAGGGAAATGAAAGCTAGGGGAAAAAATCTGGTTGTGGTAAAATCATGCTTTTATGGAGGTATTGATGAGAATTTCTGTTTATGCACTTGTTGCCGCTCTGGCGTTCCCGGTTTCTGCAGAGACGCCTTTCGTGGTGCCCATCCCCCAGTTCTTTGCCGATGGGGAGCCCGGTGAATGGGTGTCATATCGCACATTTGATTCGGGCGGCTATCATGTCGAAATGCAGCAGCGATATCGCAGAATCGGCGAAACTTCTGTTGGATTGGAATTTCGCGCCCAGAACACCAACGGGCGCAGTGCCTGCCTGCATGTCTCGACGCAACGCGAATACAATGTCGGTTACTTTCTTGAGCGTTCCGGGCGTATTCCCCTTGCGGCCAACGGCGACTGGTCGAGCGTCGGGTTGGCGTATCCGGCCGATCAATACGCCGACTCGTATGGCTATTTGAACAATTCGAGGTGGGGTTTGCATTTTGATGTAAGGGTGCGGTCCCACTGCTGAACGCGCGCTGCTCCCATGTTCCCCGCCCGCATGACGATCGGGCGGGGTATTGGCGGTCGCGTTTCAGAACTTGAGTTATGTTGAAGAATTGACGTTTTGAATTGCTCATGGCGGGTTCGTTAATCCGGTATCCGCGTGCCATATGGTTTTTTGGCATGGCGCCAATTCCGAAATGACTGGGGCTTTGAACTGCAGCGTTCTTCGCGTGCTTGCATTCGCGGCGCGGGGTGAGCGAAGATTTGAGATCGAGTGGAATTCCCGGTGATGTTGATGGCGTCCCGCATACATGCGGAACGGTGGAATTTCATTCATTTCACCACCAACAAACGCCCGGACGGTTATTGCTCTGGTGCCGGGCCTGGCCTGGCCACCGGTCCGGCTCCTCTACCTCGGCGCGGGGCATCCGTCCTTGCCGTTCCCGGCCTTAACGCCTAAATGCGGGGGCGCACTGGCCGAGGAGAGACGTATGACCGACGCATCGCAGACCGAAACCCGTCCCACGTCGCGGCGGGTCGGCGCGTTGTCTGGGCTCTGGCCGTTCCTGCGTGTCTATCGGGCCTTGTTGATCGGGTCGCTGGTTTCGCTGGTCCTGACCGCCAGCGTGTCGCTGTCCTTGCCACTGGCGGTGCGCCGTGTGGTGGACGGGTTCGGCACCGGCGAGATGCAGATCCTGAACCAGTATTTCGGTGCCGCGCTGGCTCTGGCCGGGTTGCTCGCACTGGGCACCGGGCTGCGGTATTACATGGTCACGCGACTGGGCGAACGGGTGGTCGCCGATATCCGCAAGGCGCTGTTCGCGCGGGTGATCGGCATGTCGCCGGCGTTCTATGAACGCATCATGTCCGGCGAGGTGCTGTCGCGGTTGACCACCGACACGACGCTGATCCAGTCGATTGTCGGCTCGTCGGTGTCCGTTGCGCTGCGCAATGTGCTGATGCTGTTCGGCGGGCTGGCGTTGCTGGCGCTGACCTCGCCCAAGCTGACCGGCCTGGTTCTGCTGCTGGTGCCTGCGGTGATCATTCCCATCGTCACGCTGGGCCGCCGGTTGCGCCGCCTGAGCCGCGAAAACCAGGACTGGATCGCTGCCAGCAGCGGCAATGCCTCGGAGGCGCTGGGCGCGGCGCAGACCGTGCAGGCCTTTACCCATGAAAGCCGCTCGGTGCGGGCTTTTGACGAGGTGACGGAAAAATCCTTTGACGTGGCGATGATCCGCATCCTGACGCGGGCGGCGATGACGGTGATCATCATCGCGCTGGTGTTCGCGGGGATCGTCGGCGTGCTGTGGGTCGGCGCGGTGGACGTGCGCGAAGGGCTGATGACCATCGGCGAACTGGTGCAGTTCGTGATCTATTCGGTGCTGGTCGCCGGGTCGGTCGGTGCCCTGTCGGAAATCTGGGGCGAGTTGCAGCGCGCAGCGGGCGCCACCGAACGCCTGATGGAACTGCTGGAGACCGTGGACACCGTGCTGGACCCCGCGGCACCCAGGGCGCTGCCTGCGCCGGTGCGCGGTGCGGTCGATTTTGACGCGGTGCGGTTTCACTATCCGTCGCGGCCCAGCCAGTCGGCGCTCGACGGTATTTCTCTGAGCGTGGAACCGGGCGAGACGATAGCGCTGGTGGGGCCGTCGGGGGCGGGAAAATCGACGATCATCCAGCTTTTGATGCGGTTCTATGACCCGCAAGAGGGGGCGATCCGGCTGGACGGTATCGACCTGCGCGATCTGACCCGCGCCGATCTGCGGGGCGCGATGGCGCTGGTGCCGCAAGACCCGGTGATCTTTGCCACGACCGCGCGCGAGAATATACGCTTTGGCCGCCCCAGCGCCACCGACGCCGAAATCGACGAAGCCGCCCGTGCCGCCGCCGCGCACGACTTCATCACCGCGCTGCCCGAAGGATACGAGACGCAACTGGGCGAACGCGGCGTGATGCTTTCGGGCGGGCAAAAGCAGCGTATTGCCATCGCCCGCGCGATCCTGCGCGACGCGCCGGTTCTGTTGCTGGACGAGGCGACATCGGCTCTGGACGCGGAAAGCGAACGTGCCGTGCAGAAGGCCGTCGAACGGCTGGCCGAGGGACGCACCACGCTGGTTGTCGCGCACCGGCTGGCGACGGTGCGCAAGGCCGACCGGATCGTGGTTTTCGACGCAGGCCGGATCGTCGCCACCGGCACGCATTCCGAACTGGTGGCCGAAGGCGGGCTCTATGCCCGGCTGGCGCGGTTGCAGTTTACCGACGGGCTGGAAGAGGCACTTTGACCGGACGCCACGGCACGTTTGCGTGCCAATTGCATCGCCGCCGTAAAACCGCCATTCTGGACCGATCGGCGCAGCACTACTGCGCGGGGAGGATTCAGAATGACCCAGAAGTTTGCGACTGTCGCGGATCGCGACGCGATCCAGAATGAAATGCCCTGGGCCGAGCGGGATATCCCGGTCTCGGTCTATGACCAGATCAGCCGCACCCGCCATCTGCACGGAAAGCGTAACGCGATCTCGTTCCAGATGTTTTCCGATGACGGTGCCAAGGCGGAAACCCTGACCTGGGAGCAATTCCACGCCCAGATCACCCAGGCCGCGAACATGTTCCGTAGTCTGGGTGTCCAGGAAGGCGATACCGTCGCCTATGTCCTGCCAACGATCAACGAGACCTCGACGGTTCTGTTCGGGGCGATGACGGCGGGGATCGTCAACCCGATCAATCCGCTGCTGGAGCCCGAGAAGATCGCGGGCATCTTGCGCGAAACCAAGGCGAAGGTCGTCGTGACCCTGCGCGCCTTCCCCAAGACCGATGTCGCGCAAAAGGTGGCCGAGGCAGTGGGTAACGCGCCCGACGTCAAGCACGTGATCGAGATCGACCTCAATCGCTACCTGACGGGTCTCAAGCGGTATATCGTGCCGATGATCCGCCCCAAGAACGAGGTGCATCACACGGCCAAGGTTCTGCGGTTCTCGACCGAAATGGCCAAGCATTCCGGCCAGCGGCTGACCTTCGATCAGAGCGGCAAGGACCGGGTCTGCGCCTATTTCCATACCGGCGGCACCACGGGTGTGCCCAAGGTCGCGCAGCACAAGGCCTCGGGCCTGCTTTACAACGGCTGGCTGGGTGCGACGCTGCTGATGGGGCCGGAAGATACGGTGCTGTGCCCCTTGCCGATGTTCCATGTCTTTGCCGCCTATCCGGTGATGATGTCGGCGGTGGTCGCGGGCTCGCATGTCGTGTTCCCGACGCCGCAGGGCTATCGCGGCGATGGCGTGTTCGACAATTTCTGGAAACTGGTCGAGCGCTGGCAGGCGACATTCATCATCACCGTGCCGACCGCGCTGTCGGCGCTGATGCAGCGCAAGGTGAACGCCAATATCAGCAGCCTGCGCGCCGGGTTCTCGGGTTCGGCGGCGCTGCCGGTCGAGATCTACCGCAGGTTCGAAGAGGCGACCGGCGTCGCCATCGTCGAGGGCTACGGGCTGACCGAGGCGACCTGCCTNNCTGGTGTCCGCGAACCCCGCCGACGGGGTGAAAAAGGTGGGGTCCGTCGGCATTCCGTTCCCCTATACCGAGGTCAAGATCCTGCATTGCGATGCCGACGGCAAGATCACCAAGGAACATGGTGTCGACGAGATCGGCGAAATCTGCGTTGCCAACCCGGGCACCTGGTCGGGCAACACCTATACCGAGCTGTCGAAGAACAAGGGGCTGTATGCCGAAAACAAGTATCTGCGGACCGGAGACCTGGGGCGGATCGACGCCGACGGCTATCTGT
>JAGRMK010000278.1:7039-9584 GCA_020441345.1 Paracoccaceae bacterium | reverse complement strand
AAGGACCTGATCATCCGGGGCGGGCACAACATCGACCCCGCGATGATCGAAGAGGCGCTGCTGAGCCATCCCGCCGTCGGCTTTGCCGGGGCGATCGGCCAGCCCGACGCGGTTGCCGGGGAATTGCCCTGTGTCTATGTCGAACTGGTCGACGGGGCCACGGCGACATGGCGCGATCTGCTCGAGCATGCTTCGGCCCGCGTGCCCGAACGCGCGGCGATCCCCAAGCATGTCGAGATCATGCCCGAACTGCCGAAAACGGCGGTCGGCAAGGTGTTCAAGCCAGATCTGCGGCGCATGGCGATCACCCGTGTGTTCAACGAGGCCTTCAAGGCCGCCGGCCTGGCGGTGTCGGTGGCCGAGGTCGTCGAGGACAAGAAGCGCGGTCTGGTGGCGCGTCTGCGCAAGGATGGCGTGGTCGATGCCGGCAAGGTCGAGGATCTGATGGGCCAGTACACGGTGCCCTGGGACTGGGCCTGAGGGCGCTCAGAACCGCCAGACGGTCACGAACAAAGGCGCGGGGGGCCGCGCCTTTTGTCATGGCTGGCGATACTGCGAGGGCGGCCAGGGGTTCGCCAGTTTGCGCAGCGCCGCCAGCAGGGTGATGCCGTGATCGAAGGCGCCGTTGTGCAGGAATTCCAGCACCTCGGCGATCACCACCGGGTTGAGCATGATCAGCGTGTGGGTGGTGTTCAGCACGATGTGGTCGCGCATCCCGTCGATGCGGGTGCTTTCTACCGACACGGTGCCATCGTTCGGCCCCTCGATGACGATCGGTCCCAGCGGGTTGATCGGGATATCGCCCGCGATCACGCCCAGTTCGAAATCCACATGCGGCGGCAGGGTGTTGGGCACCGATCCGCCATCCGTGCCAAGCTCGGGCACCGCAGGTCCATTATACCAGATCAACGCGCGACGCATGAGCGCGGATTCGACAAAGGTATCGACGATCTCGGACCCGTGGTTGGGTGGCGCCAGCATCACCACACGCCCCAGATTGGGCGGATGCCCCTGTGCCAGCCAGGCCCGGACCAGAATGCCGCCAAGGGAATGGGTGACGAAATGCAGCCGTTCGTCGCCGCATTGCGCCGCGGAACGCCCGACGTAAGTGACCAGATCGCCGATCGGTGCATCTTGCGAGGGGTAGGACTCGTTGACCACCCTGTAGCCGTGAAACTCCAGCGCCTCTTGCAGCACACGCATCGACGTTTCGGTGCGCGCCAGGCCATGCAGCAGCACCACGCAATCGGCGCGCGCCGTGTTGGCGGTCAGCATGAGGACAAGAAAAACGAGGATGCGCATGAGGTTACTATAGCCTCGTATTCGGCGGGCAGAAGCGCAAGAATGCGCTGGCGGCAGGGCAGGGGGACACGATGACGCGAGGCAGGCCAAAACCGGCGCAACCCGGCCCGAGATTGGCGGTGCGGGCGGTGATTCTGGATGCCGGGCGGCTTTTGATTGTCAACGCCTGGCCGGGTCAGGTCAGCGACCTGTGGTGTGCACCCGGTGGCGGCGTCGAACGTGGCGCGTCGTTGCCCGACAACCTGCGCCGCGAGGTGTTCGAGGAGACCGGGCTGGCGATCCGGGTGGGCGCGCCCTGTCTGGTCAACGAGTTTCACGATCCGCAAAGCGTATTTCACCAGGTGGACGTGTATTTCCATGCGCGGGTGATCGGCCGTGTGCGGATCGACGGGCATGCCGACCCCGAGGGGGTGGTGAATCGCCACCGCTGGGTGACCGAGTCCGAATTGCGCGCGCTGCGCTTCAAGCCCGATACCCTGCCCGACATCGCCTTTGGCGTGCCGGGCAGGGTGCTCTATGACCCGCTCGAGGTGATCGTGCGCTGAGCGTGCAGGGGCTGCCGCCCCTCTTGGCCTGTGGCCAATTCACCCCGCGAGTATTTTTCGGCAAGATGAACGGGGCAGGATCACTCTTGCGCGGCCAGCCAGTGTTCGGCATCCAGCGCCGCCATGCAGCCCATCCCGGCGCTGGTCACGGCCTGGCGATAGGTGTGGTCGGTCAGGTCGCCCGCCGCAAAGACCCCCTCGATCGAGGTGCGGGTGCTGCCCGGTTCGACCCAGACGTAATTGCCCGAATGCAGCTTGAGCTGATCCTTGACCAGGTCCGAGGCCGGGGCGTGGCCGATGGCGACAAAGAACCCGTCGCAGGGCACGGTCTGTTCTTCGCCGGTGGTGGCGTGGCGGATTTTCACCCCGGTCACGCCCAACGGCATCTCGGTGCCCACGACTTCGGCGACCTCGTGGTCCCAGATGACCGAGATCTTGGGGTGCTTGAACAGCCGCTCTTGCATGATCTTTTCTGCGCGCAGGCTGTCGCGGCGGTGAACCAGCGTCACCTTGCTGGCAAAATTGGTCAGGAACAGTGCCTCTTCGACCGCCGTGTTGCCGCCACCGACGACAACGATTTCCTTGCCGCGATAAAAGAACCCGTCGCAGGTCGCACAGGCGGACACGCCGAACCCCTTGAATTTCTCTTCGGACGGCAGACCCAGCCAGCGCGCTTGCGCCCCGGTCGCCAGAACCAC
>JAGRMK010000278.1:0-6929 GCA_020441345.1 Paracoccaceae bacterium | reverse complement strand
TGGTTTTCCATCCGCACCATCAGGTCGGGCCCCATGACCGAGGCATCGCCGGGCCAGTTTTCGACATCGGTGGTAATCGTCAGTTGGCCGCCGGGCTGCATGCCCTGCACCAGCACGGGTTCCAGCATCGCGCGCGAGGCATAGACCGCAGCGGTATAGCCCGCCGGGCCCGAGCCGATGATCAGAAGGCGGGTGTGGGTGGTGTCGGGCATCGGTCGCTCCTTACGCATTCGTTTTCCTGCATGTAATTGCGCCATAGCAGCATGCAAGGGGTCAGGCATGGTCCTATCGCTTCGCCTGCGCCTCGCGCAAGCCGTGGCCTGCATCGTCGTGCGTGCGCGATCACGGCATAACATTAGTGAGAACAAATATTACCGATTGGCGAAACAATATTGCGCGCAGGTCTGATCCCGCCTACATAAGCACAACCCAATTCGGAGACTTGCCGCTATGCCCGGCGCGAAACTCGATCCCATCGACCGTATGATTCTGGCTGAGTTGCAGGCGGATGGCCGCATGACCAATGTCGAGTTGGCCAAGCGGGTCGGGATTTCGGCGCCGCCCTGTTTGCGCCGCGTGCGCACGCTGGAGGAAGCCGGGTATATCCAGGGCTATCACGCCCGCGTCGATGTGCGCGAACTGGGGTTCGAGGTGCAGGTCTTTGCCATGGTGCGCCTGCATCGCCAGAACGAGGCGGATCTGCGCGCCTTCGAGGACCGCTGCCGTGCCTGGTCGCTGGTGCGCGAGTGTCATATGTTGAACGGTGAAATCGATTTCATCCTGAAATGCGTGGCGCCCGATCTGAGCACGTTCCAGTCCTTTTTGACCGAAAACCTGCTGGCCGCCGATAATGTCGACAGCGTCAAGACCTCGCTGGTGATCCGCTGCGCCAAGGACGAACCTGGCGTGCCCTTCGACGTGCTCGAAGAGCGGTATACCAAAGAAGCCTGACGGGCGCGCACGGGTCTGGCGGCGCTCAGCATCCGCGGCGTTCGAATGTGGCCCGGCTTTCATACCTAACCTCGGGCAGATACTCTGCCATCGTGGCGCGTTCGTCGCCGGGATAGGCGATCCGCTGGATGGCCTGTGCGAAATCCGGGTTGGGCAGCATGTTGCGCAGGATCAGGATGCCAAGATGCGCGTGTCCCGCCCCGTCGCCTTCCGTGCCCCAGTCAAGCCAAGTGACGCCGCAATCGGATCTGGCATTGTTCGGGCGGTTTTCGGCCTTGCTGATCGCGATCGTATAGCGCCGCGCCGCGTCAAGCGTGACCTGACCGTCGTGGACGCAGTCGGCGTAGCGGGTCGAGGCCAGCCCCTCGTTGGTGCACAAGGACCAGTACCGCAGGTCGAACGCCGCGCCCTGGGCCGCGTCGGCGCCGCGCACGGGGGTGCGGGGAAGCCGTCCTTCCAGCACGACAACCGCACCGAATCTTTCGTTGATATAGGTCGAGACATAGGCGTTGTCGGCATTGGCGTAAAAGCCCGAACTCTGCGACACCAGTCCGAGTCTTGCGCCAAGAGCCATCACCCGCGCGAGCCGGGGGGCCGAGGTGCGCAGCACGCTCAGCCTTGGGCTCCAGAACAGGTTCCAGGTTCCGCCCGGCGCATACAGCACGCTGTCGCGAACCTCGCGGCTGCCGAACATCGCCTGGTAGATTGACAGCGGGATCACCGGCACCTGCACCGCGCGTGCGTCAGAATCGATCCGGGCACTGTCGAGGGCCGCGCACAGAGCTTCGTCGGTAAGCCGCGTGCCATCCGCGCGCACCAGGGTCACGTCCGGCAACCCGGCGCCGCCCGAAGGATCGCCCGGAACCTCGGGGACATAGACCCGGTAGATCAGCGGGACCGCGTCTACCGTGCCGGGCGGGCCGAAATAGAGGGTGTTGGGTGGCGGCTCATCGGGCGCGGAACCGGGCAGAACCCGGATCGTATAGCGTTGCCCTGCCAGGGTGCGCCCGGTCACGAAAGGATTGATGGCGCCGGCGTCGGGTTCGATCTGCTGATCGCTCAGGTGGTCATGGGGTGCGGCCCCGCTGCGGTAGGTGTTGAACGAGAAATAGCGCGCGGCAGGGTAAAGGCCGGAAATTTCCAGGTATTCGCCCTCGGCCATCGGGGCCGTGAACACCGCCGGCCAATAGACCGCGCCGCCGTCCGGGAAAGCCAGGTTGACCGTATCGATGGAAACCGGCCCGATCCACAGGCAATCGTGCAGTCCCGGCTGTTCGATCCCGGTCAGGCGCAGGTCGCGAAACGCGACCTCGATCCGGGGCAGGCCACGCAGATAGGCGGCGCCGACCCCCGCGCTGGCCAGTCCGAAAAGCGCAAGCAGCCCAGCCAGCCATGCCAGACGTGTTTTCAAGTCCCGTCACCCCCGGATTGCCGTCGTAGTATCGGACCCATCGTGCCCCGAAAGAGGCGGCGGTGCCAGGGGGGCGCAGGGCAGGCGGCGCGGCATCGTTCCGCGCCGCCGGGTATCGGGTCAGACCCGGATCGCCTCGCGTGCGTCGATGAACGGCAGGTTCAGCGCGCTGCCCACGGCGGCATAGGTGATCTGACCCGCATGCACGTTCAGGCCGTTCAGCAAATGCTGGTCCTCGGCACAGGCCAGACGCCAGCCCTTGTTGGCCAACGCCATCATGAAGGGCAACGTGGCGTTGCCCAGCGCCTGGGTCGAGGTGCGCGCAACCGCACCGGGCATGTTCGCCACGCAGTAATGCATGACGCCATCCACCTCATAGATCGGATCCTTGTGGGTAGTGGCGCGTGAGGTCTCGAAACAGCCGCCCTGGTCAATCGCCACGTCCACGATCACCGAACCGGGCTGCATGATCGACAGTTGCGCGCGGGTCACCAGTTTGGGTGCGGCGGCGCCAGGGATCAGAACCGCGCCGATCACCATGTCTGCGGTCGGCAACAGGTCGGCCAGGCCCGAGGCGCTGGAATATTGCGTGGTCAGGCGGCCCTGAAAGATGTCGTCCAGATAGGACATGCGCGGGATCGAGCGATCGAGGACGGTCACATTGGCGCCCATGCCGACCGCGACCCGTGCAGCGGCGGTGCCGACAACGCCGCCACCGACGATCACCACATTCGCCGGACGCACGCCGGGCACGCCGCCCATCAGCACACCCAGCCCGCCGTTGGCCTTTTGCAGGGTCCAGGCGCCAACCTGCGGAGCCAGGCGACCCGCGACCTCGGACATCGGCGCCAGCAACGGCAGGCCGCCGCTACGGTCGGTCACGGTCTCATAGGCAATCGCGGTGCAGCCAGAGGCCAGCAGGTCGTGCGTCTGTTCGGCGTCGGGCGCGAGGTGCAGATAGGTGAACAGCAACTGGCCTTCGCGCAGTTGCTTGCGCTCCACGGCCTGCGGTTCCTTGACCTTGACGACCATTTCGGCGGTGGCGAAGATCTCGGCGGCGGTGTCGACGATCCGGGCCCCCGCCGCGCGATAATCGTCATCGGTGAACCCGGCGCCCAGCCCCGCCCCGGCTTCGATCATGACCGAATGTCCGGCCAGCGTGGCCTCGTTGGCGGCAGCGGGCGTGATTCCGACTCGGAATTCCTGTGGCTTGATTTCCTTGGGGCAACCGATCAGCATCCCAACCTCCCATTGTTTGCGTGATGGGTGGCAATTTCGCGCAAAAACACCGGCGATTGCTTGTAAATTTGGTCGCTCTCTGATGTTGTTGGGCAAGAAACGACGGCAACCTGGGGATTTCCGCGATGAAAGTTGCGCTGCGATGCAGCTAGACATGATCGACCGCCGCATCCTCATGGTCTTGCAACGTGAGGGGCGTATCTCGAACGCGGACCTGTCCGAGCGCGTTTCGCTGTCGCCCTCGGCCTGCCACCGTCGCGTGCAAAGGCTGGAGGCAGACGGATTCATCGCCGCGTATGTGGCGATCCTCGATGCGCGCAAGATCGGCAAACCCGCCACCGTGTATGTCGAGATCACGCTGAACAGCCAGTCCGACGAGGTTCTGGACGCCTTCGAGCGCGGAATCACGCGCATCCCCGATGTGCTGGAATGTCATCTGATGGCGGGCAGCGCCGATTTCCTGCTGAAGCTGATGGTCGAGGATACCGAGGATTTCGCGCGTATCCATCGTCAGTATCTCTCGCGCCTGCCCGGCGTTGCGCGGATGCAAAGTTCTTTCGCGCTGCGCACCGTGGTCAAGACGACGGCGCTGGCGCTATGACCCGCCGCTAGCCGCGCGGGGTCAGGGCCTGCTGGTACAGGGTCTCGATCCGGTCGATCTTGCCTTGCCAATCATAGGTGTTGCGCGCGCGTGCCGCTCCTGCCGCGCCAAGCCTTCGCGCCCGCTCGGGGTCGCTGGCCAGTGTCAGCATCGCCTGCGCAAGTCCCGCGACGAACTGCGCGCGTGGCGATGGCGGCACCATGAGGCCGCAGGATGCATCCAGATAATCGGCCGGGCCGCCCCAATCGCTCGCGATGACCGGCAGGCCCATGGCCATGGCCTCCAGCACCACCGCGCCGCCGCATTCGCGCAGGCTGGCCAGGATCAGCGCATCGGCTTGCGCCAGATGCCGCGCACAATCGCGTTGCGGCAAGAACCCGTGAAAGGTCACGGCCTCTGCCAGATCCAGGCGTTCGACCTGCGCCCTGATCGCGTTCAGTTCCGGGCCATCGCCCAAAATGTCCAGCGTGATCGGGTGCGTTTCGCGCGCCCGTGCCAAGGCATCGAGGGTTTGTGCCAGCCCCTTCAGCGCATAAAGCCGCCCCATGAACACCAGCCGAAACGGCCCGCCGGCATGGTTTGGGCGCTGGGCCACGGTGGACTGCGGCCAAAGGTCGAAATCGACCGCGTTCTCGACCAGTTCAACGACGGGCACGTGCCGCACGGGCAGCGCGGCCGCCGTGCGTGGATTGGCGACCAGCAACAAGGCAGCACGGCGCTTTCCGGGGATCAGCCGGTTGACGAATCCGGCCAGAGGCCGCCCCAAACGGATGAACATCCTCGAGGCCCGCCCCTCGTAATCCGCGTAGTCCGGTGGATAGCTCATCGCGCCGTTCATCGGTCCGATCACCACCGGCACGCCCAGCCCGAACAGCATCGAGGGGGCGGCGGGCGACACCGGGATTGGCTGGTGCACCAGGTCCACGGCACCGGTGCGCACCATCCGGCGTGCCATCTTGCGCTGCTGCACGCCAGTGATCAGGCCCATCAGATTGCCGATCAGGTGATCGCGAAACGCCCCCGGCAGGCGCGCGCCGATGCGCCACAACCAGCGGTGCGCCCATGTATCTTGCGAGAATGCCATGCGATCCGCCAGATCCGGGAAATCCGCCAGCAAGGCATCGCGGTTGCGGTCGTGGGTGATCAAATGAACGTCGCGCCCACGGCGCGCCAGCAAGGTGAAATACTTGAGCGGCAAGATCGCCTCGCCGCCGAACCGGGCAGAGGCATTGTCTGCCACGATCAGAACGCGGGGCGGGGCAGCTTGAACGGACATGAAACCTCGGAACACCTGGGCCCTTTGTCCGCCATGCATCGCAGCGGGTCAATGGCCGGGAATCGCAGGGCATGATTTGCCCGTTTGATTTGCTTTCCAGATGTGTTAATTAACAGTAATGGAAAATAAGAATACCCTCCGACTGCCGGATGTCTTTGCCGCCTTGGGCGATCCGGTGCGCTTTGCGCTGGTCGAACGGTTGCTGGCCGAGCCAGAGATGGCGGCCGGGGATCTGGGGGCGGGCTTCGGGATCTCGGCGCCGGCGATCTCGCGGCATCTGGCGGTGCTGCATCGTGCCGGGCTTGTAACGCGCCGCGCCGACCGGCAGCGGCGTCTATACGCGATTGCGCCCGAGGCCATGCGACAGGTCGCGGCCTGGACCCTGTCGCATCGCGAGTTCTTGCAAGGCAGCGTGGCGCGGCTGGATGCGCTGATGGCCCATGAGGAGCGCGACGATGACTGAGGTGCTGCGGCTTGAGCGGCTCTACAAGGTTCCGGTGGACCGGGTGTTCGAAATCGTTACCCAGCCCGAACAGCTGGCTCGTTGGTGGGGGCCAGAGGGGATCGTGCGCTGTATCGGGGCCCTGGATTTCACCGCAACCGGCCCCTGGGATTCGACGATGATCAACGCCGAGGGCGCGCGGTTCAAGGTTTCCGGACAGGTGACGACGGTGCGCAAGCCCAATCTTGTCGCCTTTACCTGGGGCTGGCACGATGAGACGGACCGGCGCGGGGCGGAAAGCCATGTCACCATCGAACTGACCGAGGAAGACGGCGGGACGCGCTTTGTCCTGACGCATCGTGGCCTGTCCGGTGAACAGGCCGAACGCCACGCCGAAGGCTGGACTTCGAGCCTGCGCAAGCTGGCGCGCGCGGTCATCGGCTGAACTGATCAACACGGGAGAAAAGACAATGGCCAGGTTTCTGTTTGCCTATCACGGGGGCGCCACGCCCCGAACGCCAGAGGAAGGCGAAAAGGCCATGGCGGCCTGGGGCGTCTGGTTCGGCAAGATCGGCGATGCGCTGGTCGATCCGGGCAACCCGGTAGGCCAGTCGCACACGGTGTCATCGGCGGGGACCGTTGCCAATGGCGGGGCCAACCCGGTCTCGGGCTATTCGGTGCTGACGGCGGCAGATATCGACGCCGCCAAGGCGATCGCCGCCGAATGCCCGATGGTTCTTGACGGGTCGGGATCGGTCGAGGTGGCCGAGATCGTCGAAATGTAGCATCTGGCGCAGCACGGGACGCCATGAAAAGACCCCCCGGATCCAGGGATCCGGGGGGTCTGTTTCGTCTGCCACAAGGGCGAACGGATGGTTCAGAGCATACCTTCGCGCTGAGCCTTCTTGCGCGCCAGCTTGCGCGCCCGACGGATCGCTTCGGCTTGCTCACGGGCTTTCTTGACCGAGGGCTTCTCGAAATGCTGCTTGAGCTTCATTTCCCGAAACAC
>JAGRMK010000277.1 GCA_020441345.1 Paracoccaceae bacterium | reverse complement strand
TGCCGCTTGAGGCGCGGCGCGCGGTGCTGACGCTGCCGGTGCGGTTGCAGATCGACGATCAGGACGCGTTTCTGGCGGTGCTGGGCCTGGACGGGCTCTGATCCTGGTTCAGATCCCGGCCTGTGCGATGCGCAAGAGCGCGTCGCAATCGGCGTGGGTTTCCAGATGGTCGGCCAGAGCGTCCAGAGTATCCTCGACGCCCTGCGTATAGCTGCCGCTGCCCGCCTCGGCACCCAGTCCGCGCAGGAAGGCCGCGCGGAATGCATCGGCGGAAAAGAGCCCGTGCAGATAGCTGCCCATCACCTGACCATCGGCGCGCATGGCCCCCTCGGGCGCAGCATCGACGGCGAACAGGGGGCGCGCGCGATCCGGCCCCTCGGTGCGCCCGATATGGATCTCGTATCCTTGCGCCTGGGTGCCGCTGGCAGGGTGAACCGCCTGTGTCAGGGTCACGCGCTTGTCGCCGGTCATCACCGTGTCCACCGCCAGCAGGCCAAGACCGGGCACCGCACCGGGCGGCCCCTCGATGCCATCAGGGTCAGCGATGGAGCGCCCCAGCATTTGATAACCGCCGCACAACCCAAGCACCCGCGCCCCGCGCCGCATCGCCGCTGCCAGGTCGATATCCCAGCCTTGCGCGCGGAAATGCGCGAGGTCGGCGATGGTTGATTTCGACCCGGGGATCAGGATCAGATCGGCCTCGACCGGCAAGGGCAGGCCGGGTCGGACGATCTCGACCCGCACGCCGGGTTCCTGCATCAACGGGTCCAGGTCGTCGAAATTGGCGATCCGGTCGAGTTGCGGCACGACGATGTGAAACCCGCCGCTGCCGCCCTTGTGGCGCAGGTCGGCGGCATCCTCGGCGGGCAGGCGATGGGCGTGTTTGAACCAGGGGATCACGCCCAGACCGGCCCAGCCGGTGCGCGTGGCGATCATTCGGTAGCCATCGTCAAACAGACGTGGGTCGCCCCGGAACTTGTTGATCACGAAACCCCGGATCAGCGCGGCGTCGGTGGCGTCCAGAACCGCCTGCGTGCCGACCATCTGTGCGATCACGCCGCCCCGATCAATGTCTCCGGCCAGCACGACCGGCACCCGCGCGGCCTGGGCAAAACCCATGTTGGCGATGTCGTTGGCGCGCAGATTGACCTCGGCGGGGCTGCCTGCGCCTTCGACCAGGACGAGATCGGCGCTGTCGCGGAGCCGCGCGAAACTGTCGATCACCGGGGCCAGCAGGCGGGGCTTGAGCGCCGCGTAATCGCGCGCGCGGGCGGTCGTCAGGCGTTTGCCCTGCACGATCACCTGCGCGCCGGTTTCGGATTCGGGTTTCAGCAGGATCGGATTCATGTCGACCGAGGGTGCCACGCCGCAGGCCAGCGCCTGCAAGGCCTGCGCGCGACCGATCTCGAATCCGTCGGGCGTGACGGCGGCGTTATTGGACATGTTCTGCGGCTTGAACGGGCGCACAACCAGCCCGCGCCGCGCAAACACTCGCGCGAAACCGGCGACGAGCATCGACTTGCCGACATTCGAGCCCGCGCCCTGGATCATCACTGTCGCCGCCATGCCCGCTCCGATCGTTGATGGCCCTGCCTAGCCCAGCTTCGCGCGCGACGGAAGCCGCGAAGAAGGGGGCTTTGCCCCCTCGGCCTTTGGCCTCACCCCCAGGATATTTG
>JAGRMK010000276.1 GCA_020441345.1 Paracoccaceae bacterium | reverse complement strand
GCAAAGCCGAGCGCGCGCAAGGCGTCCTCCAGCTCTCCCTTGGTGCGGATATAGAAGATCCGCGACCGGGCCGTCACCCCGACCGCCGACAGAAGCGAGAACTGCGCAACGCCCGCCTCTGCGCAGGCCTTTGCGAAGGCCAGCGGCATGTCGTGGTCGATGCGGGTGAACTCTGCGCGGCTGGCCTTCGACGGCTCGCCAACGCCCAGCGTGCAGAGCGCCGCGTCATGCCCCGCAAGCAGGTGCCGATACTGCGCGGGATCTGCGACATCGAGGATATGCTCGCCGACCTTCTCGCCAAGCCCGCGCAACGCGCGGCGGTTCAACAGCGTGATGCGCGTGATCTCTGGCATCGCCTGCAAGACCCGCAGGGCCTCGCCGCCGACCGCTCCCGATGCGCCGAGCATGACAACCGATACCATCGCATTTCCTTTCAGCGCGCGCGGCGCATCACATCAGCCAGGCAAAGGCCCGTCGTAGAAACCCTGGCGCATCCGCCGTGACGGGGGTGCCGTGAGCCATCACCACGGCCCGAACCGGCCAGGCCAGGATCCGGTCCAGCGCGCGCCGTGCCGACGGCTTGTCTGAAAACGCCATGCGGAACTTGCGCGGCACGGCGGGTTCGTCGCCCGTCATCAGATCGAGCCGCGCCACAAGCGCACGCCAGCCGCGATACCAGCCTCGGGGCATTTGCTGCAGAAGATCGGTGAACAGAACCGTGCCGCTCGCCCGATGGCGGAACACCACCTCGGTGGTGATCTTGTTGCCGCGTATCGCCACCTGATCGATCTGGCCTTGCCAATCGTTGGGCGGATCGTTGCCCAGAACCGTGTCGATGACCAGATCGGCACGCTTCTCGCGCAGCCCTGGCGCGGCGTGAACGCACGCGCCGGGAAAAGCCGCGATCCAGTCCAACAGAAACATGTGATGCAGATCGTTCGGCGCGACCAGGTGCGCCACCGGCCCCAGCGCCGCGACCTGGGTCCGCAATGCGTCGGACAGCGCAATCGGCGACCAGACCCAGAGCCCGCCATCCGCCAACCGGATCACCACCATCCGCGTCGGATAGTGAAACCCGGCCATCGCGACAATCGCGCCGCCATCCGCCAACCAGATATGCGGGCCGAACGGGTGCAGCAAATCAGTGGGCGCGGTCGTGTTCATGAACGCAGGCTATGACTGCTCGCGCCCGGGTGCAATCCAGCAAGCGCCCGGCTTGACAACGCGCCGCCTGCGTTGCCTGATCCGCGCAACGGAGGGCCTTTTATGACCGATTTCATCGCCGAACTGACTGACCGCCTGACCCGCTATTGCGCCATCGACAGCCAGTCGGATGGCGACAGCCCTTCCAGCCCGTCAACGGCGATCCAGCTTGATATGCAGCGTCTGTTGCAGGCGGAACTTGTCGAGATCGGCGCGCAGGATGTGACCCTGACCGACTATGGCACGGTTCTGGCGACGATCCCGGGCACTGCGCCTGGGCCGACCGTCGGCTTTCTCGCCCATGTCGATACCGCGCCGCAGTTCAACGCAACGGGAGTCAAGCCGCGGGTGATCCGGGGTTATAACGGCGGTGCGATCACCTTTCCCGATGCGCCGGGCCTGACCCTCTCGCCCGAAGAGTTCCCGTATCTCGCCGAAAAGATCGGGGATGACATCATCACGGCCTCTGGCGCGACCTTGCTGGGGGCCGATGACAAGGCAGGCGTGGCAATCATCATGGCCGCCGCCCGGCATTTGTTGGCCAATCCCGAGATCCCGCACCCGCCGCTGCGCATCGCCTTTACCCCGGACGAAGAGATCGGCCGCGGTGTGGATGCGCGCCTGCCGCGGGATCTGGGTGCCGATTTCGCCTATACTTTCGACGGCGGCGCGCTGGGCGAAATCGAATACGAGACCTTTTCGGCCGACCAGGCGACGGTCATGATCCAGGGAGTGTCCATTCACCCCGGCACCGCCAAGGACAAGCTGGTCAACGCGATCCACCTCGCGGCCAAGATCATCCAGACCCTGCCACATGTGACGATGACGCCCGAAACCACCGAAGGCCGCGACGGGTTCATTCACGCCGTCGACATGACCGGCGGGGCGTCCGAGATGCGGCTGCGCTTCATTCTGCGTGATTTTGAACGCGACGGGCTGGAGCAAAAGGGCGCTTTGCTGCGGCAAGTCTGCGAAACCGTCGCGGCGACAGAGCCGCGCGCGTTCATTACCTGCACGATCGCGCCGCAATACCGGAACATGCGCTATTGGCTGGAAAACGACATGACGCCCGTCGACCTGGCGCGCAACGCCCTGCGCGATCTGGGGCTAGAGCCGGTCTCGGTGCCGATTCGCGGTGGCACCGACGGGTCGCGCCTGACCGAAATGGGCGTGCCCTGTCCGAATCTGTTCACCGGAATGCAGAACCTCCACGGTCCGCTGGAATGGATTTCCGTGCAGGACATGGCCCGCGCGACCGAATTCTGCCTGCGACTCGCCTGCAAGGCGGCAGAGTGAACGACAGGATCCGACTCGCCCCGCGCGAACCGGGTCTTTTTCCGGCAGACGGAAGGTCGAGTCACCCGGATGTCGGGGGATTCGGGCCGATTCCGGGTCGCGAGTCGCCCGGAATCCGGCCCGATTCAGCATCTGGTAGGTCTCTGCGCTACACCCACAAGACGCTGACTTCGCGGCTGCAGCAATCCTGCTTAGAAAATATCTATTACAAAACAATGGCCTATAGGCCGTCTTGAAGAAAAATCGCAAAATTTCACGAAGCCGTCGCTTTTTCTGCTTGCGGCCAGTTTCGGGAAACCCTAGATACCGCCTCACCGAAGCG
>JAGRMK010000275.1:10712-11042 GCA_020441345.1 Paracoccaceae bacterium | reverse complement strand
GCCGCCCGCGCCGCCCGGTCCCCTGCGCCGCGCCTTGTCGCCACCGAATTCCTCGGCATAGGCCGGGTGCAGACGCGGCTTTCCGGCGGGTTTGGCTTTGCCGCCCGGCGCCGCCTTCGGCGTTTTCGCCGTCACCGCGCCCGACTTGGCAGCGCCCGGACGCCCGCCACCGGGACGCCCGCCACCGCGCGCCGATTTGCGCGCCAGGGTGCGGGCCTCTTCGGCCATCGCCACCGGCCAGACCTCGCCGCCGATCACCTCGATCGGCTGCTTGGTCAAGGCCTCGATGGCGCGCAGATCCGCAACCTCGGCCGGGGCGCAGAACGCCAC
>JAGRMK010000275.1:2702-10701 GCA_020441345.1 Paracoccaceae bacterium | reverse complement strand
CCGGCACGCGCGGTGCGGCCGATGCGGTGCACGTAGTTTTCCGGCACGTTCGGCAAGTCCAGGTTATAGACGTGCCGCACCAGCGGAATATCCAGACCGCGCGCGGCGACATCGGTCGCCACCAGCACCTTGGTTTCACCCGACCGGAACCCCGCCAGCGCCCGCTCGCGTTGTCCCTGGCTCTTGTTGCCGTGGATTGACGCGACCTGAAAGCCCCAGCTGTCCAGCAGCCGCGACAGTTTCTCGGCGCCATGCTTGGTGCGCGAGAACACCAGCGCCAGTTCTTCTGGGTGTTCCCTGAGATAGGTTTCCAGAAGCTTGGGCTTGTCGCCCTGCGCCACGTAATGCACCGCCTGGTCGATCCGCTCGACGGCCTTGCCCGGGGGCGAGACCTGTACCTTCACCGGGCGATCCAGATAGGTTTCCGCGATCTCGGACATCTGTTTCGGCATCGTCGCGGAAAACAGCAGGGTCTGACGCTGATCGGGCAGATAACGCACGATCTTGCGCAGCGCGTGGATGAACCCGAGGTCGAGCATCTGGTCAGCTTCGTCCAGCACCAGCATCCGCACCTGGGTCAGCGTCACGGCGCGGCGCTCCAGCAGGTCGATCAGACGGCCCGGGGTCGCCACCAGGATATCGCAGCCCTTGACCAGCCGGTCGGTCTGCCGGTTCAGCGACGCGCCGCCGACAACCTTCACGACACTGGTCTGCATGCCATGGGTCAATTCGGTCAGGGTATCGGCGATCTGGTTGACCAGCTCGCGGGTCGGCGCCAGAATCAGCGCGCGCGCGGTCTTGGGTTCGGGCTTTCCGGCACCATCGAGCGCGTGCACGATAGGCAATCCAAAAGCCAGCGTCTTGCCGGTGCCGGTCTGCGCGAGACCCAGAAGGTCGCGCCCTTCCATCACCGAGGGAATGGCACGCGCCTGAATCGGGGTGGGCTGGGTCAGCCCCATGCGAGCAAGCGCGGCGTTAAGGCCTGGAATCAATCCAAGCATGGAGAAATCGGTCATACATGTCCTTTCGGGTGACGATGCGACATGTACGGCAGAGAAAACGGCGGTCCATGTCCACGCCTGAAACCGCACCGATGCGGCAGGCCGTGATAGGTGGCAAATGGGCCCCTTGTTGACAGGAGTCAAGCCATACCGCCCGGAATATGCCGAAAACCCACTGTCCTCTTGATTATTTTGCAGATCGTGGCACAATCTGGCCTGTGACAACCGACTTATCTGCGCCCGCACGCCTCTTCAAGGCAGCCCGCACGACCTAGGCTTGGCTGCACGGCCCCACGGCAATCTCGCCAACGGGAAACTAACGAAGAGGATACGGATATGGCCACCGGCACCGTAAAATGGTTCAACTCTACCAAAGGCTACGGCTTTATCGCCCCCGATGGTGGTGGCAAGGATGTTTTCGTCCATATCTCGGCGGTTGAACGCGCCGGGCTGACGGGTCTGCAAGACAACCAGAAGATCGAGTTCGAGATGCAGTCGGGCCGCGACGGCCGCGCATCGGCAAGCGATCTGAAGCTGCTGTAACCGGCAGCGGGTCGGGCGATCAGCCCAACCAGACAGCGAAACCCTTCCGGCTTGCCCGGAAGGGTTTTTTCTTGCCCGATCAAGAGTCGGATCAGTCCTCAGGCAGCGCCCAGGACATCGCGGATCGTCGGCGTCCACCCCAGGTAAACGCTTTCCCCGCTGCGGATCACCGGGCGTTTCATCAGGCTGGGATGCGCGGCCAGCAGATCTGCCGGATTCTGTTGGCGCTCTGTTTCCGACAGGCCGCGCCAGGTTGTCGATGCCTTGTTGACCAGCGACTCGGGGAAAGCCGCCAGCAATTCCGCGATCTCGGCCGCGCTCAAGGGATCCGCCCGCACATCGCGCAGTATCGCTCCGGGCAGCGCCTTGAGCGCCTTTCGGCAGGTGTCGCAGGTGCGAAGCCCCAAGATTTCAATCGTCATCTCGCCCTCGTTTCTTGTCGTCCGAATGGCTGACGACTTTGGCACCGCGCCGTCGCCGTCAAGTGCTTTCGTAAAACCGGACGCAAGATGCTTTCGATCGCGGCGGTCTCTCTTCCGGGCCAGTCCAGGCATCGCGATCCCCCAAGGGCGCCCAGTCGAAATTACAGGGCGGTTGATCCGCCGGCCCCCGATCGGATAGTCGGTGCGCCCAGGGCGCGGTTGCGCTTGTCGTGACGCCTCTCCTTTCAAGACGGGCGTCAGAAACCGGAGCTGCTATAAAATGTGTCCCCCTACGCGCGGGTTGATCCGTCACAGGGCAAATCGGCCCATATTCGCCGAGGCAACTCTGTCTTGAGTTGTTGACAATCGGCCGTTGCGTTATGTTAGCGCCGCGATTCCGTCGCAAATTGATTTTCAGGAATTTCTTTCATGCAGAGCTACATTAGTTACCTCTCCAAGCTGAGCAGGCGAGCAAAAGTTGCGTTGCAACTGGCGCTGGACGCCTCTTTGATCGTGCTGTCTTTCATCGCGGCGATGCTGTGCCGCCTTGAAACCCTGTCCTTTCTTGCCTCGCCCGAGGTCTGGGGCGCACTTCTGGTCACGGTGGCGATTACACTGGTCGCCTTCCGCGTCTTTGGCCTGTATCGCGCGCTCGTGCGATACGTAACGGGCACGATCCTGATTGCGATTGGCAAAGGGGCGGCATTTGCGGCCCTGCCGCTCTATGCAAGCGGTATCGTTTTCGACGCAAACCTGCCCCGTTCGGTTCCCGTTCTTTTTGCCGTATTCGTTTTTCTTTCCGTGGGCGGATTGCGTTTTGTCGCGCGCGCCTTTTTCCGCAAGCCCGGCCATGTGAACAAGCGCCCGGTCATTGTTTACGGCGCAGGGGAAGCGGGCCTGCAACTCTTGAAAAGCCTGTTTCACGGTCGCGAATATGCGCCCGTGGGATTGGTTGACGACAATCCGAACCTTCATGGCATGGCCGTTGGCGGACTGAAGGTCCATGCACCAAGCCATATTCCTCAGCTTGTCCGAAAGACGGGCGCCCGGGTGATCCTGCTGGCTATCCCCAGCATGAACCGGCAGCGGCGCCGCGAAATCGTGCGAGACCTTGAAGACCTGCAACTGGAAATCAAGACGATTCCGGGCATGGCCGATATCATCGACGGGAAAGCCCGAATCTCCGAGTTGCGGACGGTCTCTGCCGAAGATCTGCTTGGCCGCGACCCCGTTGCACCCGACATGGACCTGCTGGGCAAGAACATCGTCGGCAAGGTGGTCATGGTCTCGGGCGCCGGCGGCTCGATCGGCAGTGAGCTGTGCCGACAGATTCTGACGCAGAAACCGGCCGCGTTGGTAATTTACGAAGTGTCCGAGTTCGCGCTTTACACGATCGAGGCCGAGCTTTCCGCGATTGCAGCGCGTTTGAAGAACAAGACCCAGATCGTTCCTGTCCTGGGTTCGGTGCAGCAGCCTCGTCGACTTGAGGCCGCAATCCGGGCCTTCAACGTGCAATCGATCTACCATGCCGCCGCCTACAAACACGTCCCGCTGGTCGAGGAAAACGTCGTCGAAGGGATTCGAAACAACGTGTTCGGAACCCTCGCGATCGCCGCCGCTGCCAGAAAGGTCGGCGTCGAAAGCTTCATCCTGATCTCGACCGACAAGGCTGTGCGACCGACGAATATCATGGGGGCTACCAAGCGCATCGCCGAACTGATTTGCCAGGCACACGCCAAGGAAACATCGTCCACGGTGTTCTCCATGGTCCGTTTCGGCAATGTGCTGGGCTCTTCCGGGTCGGTGATCCCCCGGTTTCGCGCGCAGATCGAAGCCGGAGGCCCGGTGACCGTCACCCACAAGGACATCACCCGCTTTTTCATGACCATTCCCGAAGCCGCCCAACTGGTGATCCAGGCCGGCGCCATGGGGCGCGGTGGGGATGTGTTCGTGCTCGACATGGGCGAGCCGGTGAAGATCCTGGACCTGGCCTTGGGCATGGTCAAACTTCATGGACTGACACCCTATATCGTCGATGCGGCGGACAAGACCACGACCGAGCAAGGCGATATCCCGGTCTGCGTGACCGGGTTGCGCAAAGGTGAGAAGCTGTATGAAGAATTGCTGATCGGGAACAATCCGTCGCCGACGCAGCATCCCCGGATCATGACTGCGTCCGAAGTGTCGCTGCCGATGGATGACCTGATGGCGGTCCTGGATCGTCTGCTCGTGGCCTGTGAAACCTTCGACTTGCCGGCCATCATCGCGATTCTGCACGAGTTGCCGCTCGAATACGCTCCGAGCACCGACAAGATTTCTGACCTGCTGTGGGGGGCTGAACAGGTCAAGTCCGCGAGCAAGGACAGGGCACTCGAAAACGCCGCCGAAAGCTGACACCGGCACCCGATGGCGTCTGATCCGCCGCCTTCGGGTTTTCGGGCTCAGTCTTGCGGCCCCTCTTGCCCGGCCGCGAGGGTTGCGAAATCGGCAAGCCATTCCGCCCATCTGTCCAGACCGACAATCACCGAGGCCATGATCTCTGCGCCCTCGCCATGCCGGTCGAACCCATGATGCCTGAGGGTCACAAGCGTGCCCTCGGGCTCTGGCATGAACCGAAGGTCGACGATGCTGGCTCGTGCCGCAATCGGGTCCGGTATCCAGGGGCTGACGCGCGGGTCCATCTGCCATCCCAGCTCCAGGCGATCCGGTTTTTGCGCCGCAAGGATACTGCCCCACAGCGCGGTATGTCCGTCGCGCGTGACCTCACCCCACGTCATCGCCTCCAGGTCGATAAACACGCGATCGAGCGCTGCCTCCCCGCAGAAACAATGTTCCTTGGGCCACCAGCGGTCGAAGCCATCGGCAAACAGGTCAAAGGCCGCGCCTGGGGCCAGCGGCACGCGGACCGACCGCGTGATGCCGTTTCGCGTCATGGGTTTGCCTTTCCGGTTTTCGGCCGCCGCCACAGTCTGTCATCAAGATCACGCTGCGCCGCGTCGCACAAGGCGCACCGCGCGGACCACGGCTTGTTCCAGGCGAGGGCCAAATCGCCCGCAGAGACGGGCCCGCCGGGGTCCGGCGCCGCTCCGTGCCTGGGTGTAGTTGCCCATGTGCAGACCGCGTCGCAGGTTCTGCTGCCTCGATTCGGGGCCTGACTTGGCTGCGCGCCGTCGCAACCAGTCATGGCGGCCAGCAATGAAAAAGGGGGGGCGCAATGCCCCCCCCTTTTCCCGTCATTCGGCCGGTGCGTGTCACCACGCGTTCACCCGCGCCAGATCGTCAGCCAGTTCGCCCTTGAAATCGAGCGCCGAGGCCCTTGGTCGCGTGACCAGACTGACCACGACATACAGAGCCACGCTTACCCCGCCTACGCTGAGCGCCAGCACCGGGTTGAAAACGCTCACGCCCTTGATCATCGACATCCAGACCGCCAACGCCGCGCCGCCCCCGATCGAGGCCAAGGCCCCCGCCGCCGTCGCCCGCCGCCAGAAAAAGGCGCCGATCGTTGCCGGAACCGTCACCATCAGCCCCGCCGCCGACAACGCTGCCAGCTGATCGACGATCTGCACCTTTTGCAGCGCAAACATCCCCGCGAACAGGATCACCAGGATCACGACGATGCGCCCGGCGGCGATCTGCGTTGCGGGGCGGGCATCGCGCATCATGTCGCGCGCCACCATCGCCCCCAGCGTCAAGGCGATACTGTCCAGGGTCGATACCGCCGCTGCCAGGATCCCCAGGATCAGCAACACCGCGACCGGTGCCGGGATCGCCCCCGAGGTCAGCAGCGCGGGCGTGGCGGTGGCCGTGTTTTCCAGCCCCGGCGCAAGGTGCAGCGCGGCAAATCCCCATGTCACGGCGATGACGGTGAACGCCAGCCCGAAGCCCAGCACCCAGAAAATCATCCGCCGCATCGCCGCCATGTCCCGCAGGATGAACAGCCGCTGGCTGACCTGCGGGTTCGAGATGGCAAAGAAGAACCACGGCAGCGACAGCGCGACAAAGGTGTTCAGGCTCCACAATCCCGGCCCGGGCACCGACAACCGGTCGGCCTGGGTCTCCATCGTCAGCCGCGCAAAGGCGCCCCAGCCGCCGATCGCAGCCACCGCGAACCCGATCGCCAGAACCGCCGAGACCAGCATCACCACCGCCTGCACCGCGTCGGTCCAGGCAACAGACCGCAACCCTGCAAACAGTGTCCAGACCGCGGCCAGCAAGGCCCCCGTGGCGACCGCCTGGAACAGGCTGATCTCGCCGCCCGTAACCCCCGACAGCAGCAGACCGATCCCCGCCATCTGCGTCGTGCAATAGGGCATCAGGAACACCAGCGCGACCAGCGCCGCCGCCCGCGCCACCCAGACCGAGCCATAACGCGCGCCGAGCATTTCCGCCGGCGAAATGAACCCCCAGCGTTTCGCCGCCAGCCAGAAGCGCGGCGCAAAGATCACCAGCAGGCTGAGCCCGGCGAAATAGATCAACTCGAACCCCAGCGCGCCGATACCGCCGCGATAGGTAAGCCCCGTCAGCACCACCAGCATGAAGGCCGAATAGGTCGTCGCCGCATAGCTCAGACCGGCAACCACCCCCCCGATCGACCGGCCGCCAAGATAATAATCCTCGGCGGTGCCAGTGTTGGCGCGGGTCGCACGCCAGGCCACGAAAGCCCCGAACAGGGCGAACAGGGCAATCGCGCCCCAGATTGTCGAAGCAGCCAGCATCAGCGATCCCTCCAGCCCTTGGCGCCGGTGACGATCACGACGATCACCGCCACGCCGAACAGCGCCCAGAACGCTGCCGTAAACCAGCCGCGTTGGTCCGCCAGCAGACCGTAAGGCACGAAACCGCCTGCAAAAACCAGAACCGCGACGACCGCCAGCCACGGCCCGAACCCACCACGCTTACTCATCGCCCCACCCTCCGTTTGATGAAATGGGATGCAGCGGCGTAAGCGGGTTTGCCCAATCGCACAAGGGGGAACACACTCCTTCCCTTGTTTTCACTGGTTTTTTAACCATACGATCAAGCAATTGCGCGTTTGCATCCCGCTTCACGGCGGGCTAAACCCCGCGCAATCAAGCAGGAGCACGGCATGATCCTCTACCCCGCGATCGACCTGAAAGACGGCCAATGTGTGCGCCTTTTCAAAGGCGTGATGGACCAGGCAACGGTGTTCAGCGACGATCCCGCGGCCCAGGCCCGCGCCTTTGCCGCACAGGGCGCCGAATGGCTGCATCTGGTCGATCTCAACGGCGCCTTCGCCGGCAAGCCGGTCAACGCCGACGCGGTGGACAGCATCCTTGCGACGGTGGATATCCCCTGCCAGCTCGGCGGCGGCATCCGCGACATGGCGACGATCGAGGCCTGGCTCGCCAAGGGCCTGCGCCGCGTGATCCTTGGAACCGTCGCGGTCGAAAACCCCGACCTCGTCCGCCAGGCCGCGCGCGCCTTTCCGGGCCAGATCGCGGTCGGCATCGACGCCCGCGCGGGGCGCGTAGCGACCAAGGGCTGGGCCGAGGAAACCGACGTGCAGGTCACCGACCTTGCCCGCGCCTTCGAGGATGCGGGCGTGGCGGCGATCATCTATACCGACATCGACCGAGACGGCGCGATGCAGGGGCCGAACGTGGCCGCCACTGCCGCTCTGGCACGCGCCACCACGATCCCGGTCATCGCATCGGGCGGGGTGTCCTCGCTGGCCGATCTGATTGCCTTGCGCGATTGCGGCACGCCGCTGAACGGCGCGATTTCCGGCCGCGCACTCTATGACGGCAAACTGGATCTCGCCGAAGCCCTCAAGACCCTCAAGCCCTGACCCTCTCATCTGTGTGCTAACACAATGTTCCGACCACCATCTCAAAATGTTTGATACCTGCCGGTGATTTCCGGGAAAAGGTGATTGCAGGCGGTTACAGGTGATCTGAGCCGCGCGTTGGCTTGCCGGTTTCGACCCACCTTCGGTGGATGGATGAGCGGCTGACGCGGCGATTTGGGGGGAAGGTTTGGGCCACGTCGCGGGCGATCTGGTCGAAGGTG
>JAGRMK010000275.1:0-2583 GCA_020441345.1 Paracoccaceae bacterium | reverse complement strand
TTTCAATCACACCTTCAACGCCCGTTCCAAGGGCATCGCCAAGTGCCGTGTCCAGGTCATCGAAACGGGCGCGGGCGGCGCGGCTGGCAGACAGCGCGCGTTCGATTGCGGCGCGCGGATGGGTTTCGCCGGTCATCGGTTTCGACCCTTCAACATGCGCCGCACCGACACGTCGGAGACGCGTTGCTTGCGGGCGATCTCGGGCACCGAATGGCTCTGCCAGTCCAACATCGCCGTAAGCCACGCCTTCGTCAGGGGAACGCGGTGCGGCATCGCGTCGGCCCGAGAGACCAGGGCGCGCGCGCTGTCAACGCCAATCCGCTCGACATACTCGGTTTCCGCGTTCGGGCGGGTGCGAATGTAGAGTTCCGCGCCGCCGTAGTGAAGCAGGAAGGTGACGGCAAGCTCCGGCCCCAGCGCCTTGACATAGGGTTCCACCTGGGCCGTGATACGCGGCATGGGACGGGCTGGCAGCGTCATGCTCTGATCCTTGACAGAGACGATGAACCGCCCCGGTCGCGGGAACGGGTCGCGACCGGGGCGGGCTTCGACGCCACCGCCCCATGTTGCAGAGGCGTCGAATGGGTGGCCCGGCTGGCGGCTCAGACGTTGGACAGGCGGCCCGGCTTCAAGCCCAGCTGGGAACAGACGGGCTCTTCGGCATCGGACACCTCTGCGGGCTGCGACGCACCGATATAGCCCCTCGGCAAGAGGGTCTTGTGCAAGTGGGCATAGGCCGCGGCGGAGCGCAACACGAAGGCGTCGAAACTGCCCGGATCGGACATGCACAGGGCGATTGCCCAGCCGCGCATCCCGGGCGTCAGGTGGCCCTTGCGGAAGGCATCCTCGACTTTGGCCTTGGCGTCGGCCTCGTGCATGGTGGCTTCGCGGGTTCCGCGTTCGGCCATCAAGTCATGCAGCGCCTCGATAGGCACAAAGCGCCGGGAATCGGGCGTTTCGGACGCGCTGGCGCGCTGGGCGCTCCGGGCAGCGAAGGCGTCCAGGGCTTCGAGAGCCTCTTTCTCGGTCGCGCCCCTGGGCAGCCCGAGGGCTTCCAGAAGACGGGCGATCACGGTTGACCAGGGGATCGGGGTTTCGGCGGGCATGGGCGGGTTCTCCTGGGCAAGGGCTTTGAGGTGAAGGGCGGGCTTGTGGACCAGACCTGCGCCACTGAGGCGCATGATCTGCCCCGCCGCGTTGTGGTAGAAGGTGGGCGACAGGTAGCGGTATTCCTTGCGGGTCATCAGTTCGCACGCGGTCGCCGTCCATTCCGCGCGCCCCCACAGACCCGAAGCGTCGTGGCGCAATTCCTTGATCCAGCCCGCAGCCGGGACCGGGCCTTTGTGCTGCTCCGAGGTCCGCGCCATCTGGTGTTCACGGTCAATCGGCAGATCGACCGCGCGCTCCTGAAAGTCCAGGATGATCGCCCCCGGATCAAGCAAGCGATATTCCCGACCGTCGCTCGCCTCGATGTGGTCCCCGGCAGGCAACAGATGCACCCCTTCGGGCGCATCGCCAGGGTGAGGCAAGGCGCGGTCACAGGTGGCGAGGCGAAGGTCGGTCATCGGGATTGCCCCCGCGCTCAGGCCACCGCCAGGGCGGCAAGGGTTTCGTCGATGCGCACCCAGACGCCCGAGGCATCCACGGCGGCGATCAGGCCAGCCGGTGAGCGGGTGCCCGTGCCGTCTGTCTTGGCGACGGTCTGGTCATCTACGATGTAACAGACGTCGTCGATCTCGGCAGCGGCGATCGCATCGGCAGCGCCCGAGTTGGCAAGGCGCGCGGTCTGGCGGCTGTATTCGACGGTCAGATCGCCCGCCGATCCGCCCGAATTGTCGCAGCGCTTGACGGCCACACCGGCACCGGCCAGGCCGGTTGCAGTCAGACCCTTGACCAGATCGCCAGAGGCGTTGCGGGCGATGAGTGCCCCGGCGAAGATCAGTTGCGACGCGGCGACGGGACCGACATCGCGGTCAGCGTCCAGGCTCATGCTTCCTCTCTTTCCTCTGACGAGTCGCGGATTGCGCAGTCGAGCCGGTCGAGAAGGCTCAGCTCGTGGTGTTCCATGCTGATGAACGCACGTCCCGCCAGACGCATCGCCGCGTTTGCCCAGGGCTGATCGAGGTCATCGGAATAGGCCAGTTCGCGAAGGAGCGCCCCGACATCGGCAATTGCCTCGATGACGTCCGGAATTGCCGTGTCAAGGCCGCTCCATTCCTCCTTGGTCAAGACGAGGCGGCGCGGCAGAGGCTGAGCCAGCGCCGCCGCCTTGGGAGTGTCATGAACTCTGTGTATCTGGTCCTGCCCATGCGGGTTTCAGATACGGTCACGCATTGAAGCGCTCCTCGAACATAATCGCGCGTTGATTGCGGGCAGCATACCATTCCCGGACATTCCGACCTCCTTTCTCGAAGTTGCGGATGGCGAGGTCGATCAGCTTGGTCGCGGCCTCATCGGTTGGGACCGAACCGCGGGTCTTGATGGATTTGCGGAACACCCGGTTCAGACTTTCCATGGCATTGGTGGTTTAGATGATCGCCGGATCGAAGGCAAAGAACGGGCTCACCCCTTGCCAGGCCCGGC
>JAGRMK010000274.1 GCA_020441345.1 Paracoccaceae bacterium | reverse complement strand
AGCGGTTCGACCTCTTGCAGATCGATGCCCAGAAGCCGGCCGATCTTCTTACCCTGTTTCGCGCCCAGCGCATTGACCCGGTCCACCGCGACCTGCAACCAGCCACCCGGCGCGCAGCCCAGATCGACCACCCGCGCCCCCGGCACCAGAAAGCGGAACCTGTCGTCGAGTTCGAGGATCTTGAAGGCCGCGCGTCCGCGAAACCCCTCGCGGCGGGCGCGGGCGACATAGGGGTCGTTCAGCTGCCGCTCAAGCCAGCGGGTCGAGGACAGTTTGCGGCCCTTGGCGGTCTTGACCTTGACGCGCAGATCGCGCTGGCCGCGCCCCGAGGTGCCTTTGGTGGGCGATTTCGCCATCGTCTCTCCTTACAGGTCTTGCAGCACGCCGTCGTGGCTCATCAGCGCATAAAGCAGCCCCTCGCGCAGGCCGCGATCGGCCACCGACATCACATCCGTGGGCCAGACCCGCATCAGCGCCTGAAGGATCGCCGCGCCTGACATGATCAACCCATGCCGTTCGCGCCCGATGCGCGGATCGGTGCGCCGCCCATCCGGTCCCAGCGCAAGGTAGTCGCGGATCACCTGGTCGATCTGGGATGAGGTCATCGTCAGCCCATCCACCTTGTTGCGGTCATAACGCCGCAACCCCAGGAACGAGGCGGCGACGGTGGTTACGGTGCCCGAGGTGCCGATGATCTGGAATCCCTTGCGCGGAGCCGGATTCTGGTAGGGCGAGAAATTGTGCAACTGTTCTTCGAAATGCCAGCTCATCAACGCGAACCGGGCGGCGTCGTTTTCGACATCCGTGAACTGCTCACGCAGGGTCGCGACGCCCAGCGGCACCGAGATCCAGTCGACCACCCGCGCGGGCCCCGCGCCCCAGCCCGGCGCGACACCGGGGGTGGCGGCGATGTCCAGCTTGACCGACAAGATCGCTTCGCGCCGCTTGGCGGGGTCCACATCGGAAAGGTCGATCCAGACCAGTTCCGTTGATCCGCCACCAATGTCGATCACCAGCAGTTGCTCGGTTTCCTCGACCACCAGCGGCGCACAAGAAATCACCGCCAGCCGCGCTTCTTCCTCGGCCGGAATGATTTCCAGCCTCAGCCCAGTCTCGCGCTGGATTTTGCGGATGAATTCCGAGGAATTGCGCGCCCGGCGACAGGCCTCGGTCGCGACGAGACGCATCTGCACCACATTGTGATCGTCCAGCTTGCGCCGGCAGATACGCAACGCCTGCACGGTGCGCGCCATCGGCCCATACCCCAGCCTGCCCGTCGCCTCGAGCCCGGTGCCAAGTTCGACGGCACGCGAAAAACTGTCTATCACCTCGAATTGCGGGCCCTTGGGGCGCGCAATGAGCATGCGACAACTGTTTGTGCCCAGATCGAGCGCGGCATAAAGCCCCGCCCCATCGGGCGATGTCTGGCGCTTCGGCTCAGGCCCGGACGGAGTCCGCCGGGATTTCGGCGGCCTCGACGATTTCGGCTGCGCCGCCGCGCCTGCGGGACGCTCGGGCGTCATGGCCGCCCTCCATTTCGTGTTACGCCCATCGTAAGGCCCGCGCACGCCCAGCGCAAGGACGGATCACGGGGGGAATCGCGACCGAAGGCGGGGTGATTGCGGGGCATCAGAGTTCGCGGAAACGCTGCGGATCCACGGCTTCGGCGAAATCTTGCCAGCCGGCCTTTTGCGCGGATCGCCCCCTTGAGCGCAAATCAGGCGCTAACCCTATGACTCATTTTGACAGTTCCGTGAAATCAGGGGCAATTCGCACGGCATAGATCCTGCGTAAATAATCATGGAGATTAAAGACAGGAATTGTTAAGATCGAAATGGCTGTCAAGCATGTGTGTGGCACATCACGAGTACAATGCATGTCGTCATTTCAAGCCAGCGCACAGCAAACAAGATTTTAGAGGGACATATCCATGAGATTTCTAGCTGCCTTCGGCGTTTCACTCGGTCTTGCCACCTCGGCACTGGCCTCTGGACCTTACATTCCTTACGATCCGCCCGTCACCCCGCCGCCGCCCGTCGCCTACGACTGGTCCGGTTACTATGCCGGTGCGGTCATCGGCGCCTCGCAGGGCGAGTATCGCCAAGGCGTTTCCGCGTTGAACCAGCTGGGGGCGTTCGTAGATGTGGACGGCGCAACCGGGGGTCTTTTGGTGGGCCGCAACTGGCAATCGAGCGGCGCCGTTTTCGGTCTTGAATTCGACGCATCGACCGGCCCCTCGGGGGTTACGCCGCAATTCGGACCTGCTGGACCTGACTGGTTTTGTAATACGGGTGATTGTACCGTCGATATCCAGGCGCTTTTCACCCTGCGCGGCCGTGTTGGCATGGCCCGTGACAACTGGCTGTTTTACGGCACCGCCGGTATTGCCCATGCCCGCGTAGAGGGTGGTATCATCGCCAGTGCCCAATTCGGCAGCGGAACGGCGACCGGCTATGTCGCTGGCCTTGGCGCTGAATATGGCATCAGCGCGCGCTCGTCCATTCGCGCCGAATACCTCTATTACGATCTGGGGGAACTGCCCTTCGGCACCGACGGCGGCGCCAACCGGTTTGACGCGGACGGCACCTTCAGCACCTTGCGCGTCGGCTACAACTATCGCTTCTGACGATCCTGAAGCGCCAGAACTCAACCGGCCCGCCCCCGAAAGAGGGCGGGCCTTTTCCGTGGCTTCCTCACGATCGTGATGAAGATTATTCACATTTGCCCCACTGGCGCCCCGGCGGCATCCCTTGTTATCACTCGCGGGTCGCAAGCTCGTCCGGTCCGGTCGAATTTGGCCCATCGCCACGCAGGAAAACGGGCAAAGGACAAGCATCACACCGCGACCAGGAGCCCCGCCAATGACCGACGTTCCCACACACCCCGTCACCATCGTCTTCTGGCGTGACATTCCTGCGCAGGTTATCGTCGGCAAGGGGCGCCGCGGGGCCAAGGTGCAATTGCCAGAACGCTTCGAGCAGGCCATCGACCGCTGCGCGATGAAGGTCGGCGCCCGCGATACCGACTCGTATCTCGCGGATTGGCGCAAAGCCGACGCCTATGATGTCGCTGGCGAACAGGAAGAGGTCGCCCGCGCCGAGGCCGCGCGGTTGGAAGCGGAATACGACACCGACAGGATCAAGGCGCTGATCGCCAGTGACGGGTGGGACGCGCGTGGGTAAATTCAGGGAGGCACTGATGGCTCTGTTCAAATTCGGCCGCAAGGACAGCGGCGCATCGACCACCGGGTCGGCCGACCTGGTTTCCTTTCTGGGCGGGTTCTCCATCGAGGTGATGCCGCGCACCGCCGAAAAGGTCGAGGATTTCAGCGCCATCCTGCCGCGGGGCACGCGCGTCTACATCGCCCATATCGAGGGCACGCCGATCGAGGACATGGTGGC
>JAGRMK010000016.1 GCA_020441345.1 Paracoccaceae bacterium | reverse complement strand
TGGTGGTGCCGTGATAGTCGCGCTCACGATACAGGATCTTCCACTTCTTGCCGCCGTGCACCGTGTGGGCGATCTGGCGGACCATCTTGTAAGCCTTTTCATTCGCCTCGGAGCCCGAGTTCGAATAGTAGACGCGGGTCATTCCCGGCATCTTTTCGGTCAGCGCCTGCGCATAAAGCGCGCCGGGGATCGAGCCCGCCGAGCCCGCGAAATAGTTCATCTTCAATAACTGGTCGCGCACCGCGTTGGCGATGCTCTCGCGGCCATAGCCGACATTGACGGTCCAGACGCCGCCCGACACGGCGTCCAGTGTCTCGCGGCCCGTGGCATCCCACACGCGCAGGCCCTTGCCCTCGACGATCACGCGCGGATCGATCGATTCGTATTGCTTGTGCTGCGACAGGTGATGCCAGACATGCGCGCGGTCGGCCTCGACCACGCCGCCAATGTCGTTGAAAGTTGCGGTATCCATGCTCAAAGCCCCCTTCGGCGCGCGGAAAAATACATCCCAGACCATCACGCTATCGGCGCCGGTGCAATAGGGCCAGATGCCCCCTATTCATAGCACCAGAGTTGCTTAGACTGACAGACCCGGCGCAGGCAATCAAAGAGGCGACACGGTGACGGTTTCAGTGGAGTGTTTCTTGCTCGACCCCGGTCGGGGCGGCACCTTGCAGAACGGGATCCGGCAGATGGTCGCGCAGGGGATACTGGCCGGGCGGCTGCGCCCCGGCGAACGCATGCCCTCAAGCCGGAAACTGGCCGAACATCTGGGCGTCAGTCGAATCACCGTGACACTGGCCTATGCCGACCTGGTGGCCGACGATTACCTGCACGCCAAGGGGCGGTCAGGCTATTTCGTGTCCGAGGGCGCGCCGCAACCGGGCACCTACCCAGAGGCCCACGCACCAAGGCAGGATGTGGTGGACTGGGGCCGGATGCTGGGCCACCGGCCCGAAAGCGGAGCGCTGAACATGGGCAAGCCGCGCAACTGGCGCGATTTCCGCTATCCCTTTGTCTACGGACAGGCCGATCCGACCCTGTTCGATCACGCCAATTGGCGCGGCTGCATGATGCAGGCGCTGGGCCACAAGGATTTCGCCCGCATGACCGACGACCAGTTCGACCATGACGACCCCGGTCTGCTGGAATACATCGCCCGCCATACGCTGCCCCGGCGCGGCATCCTGGCACCGACCGACGAGGTTCTGGTGACACTGGGCGCGCAGAATGCGCTCTGGCTGGCGGCGCAATTGCTGCTCAATCAGCGCCGCACGGCGGCCATCGAGGATCCCGGGTATCCCGGCCTGCGTGAGATCCTGACGCAGACGCGGTGCCGGGTGGTGCCGGTGCCCGTGGGGCCGCAGGGGTTGCGGCCAAGCAGTGTACCCGACGGCACCGATGTGTTGTTCTGCACCCCGAGCCACCATTGCCCGACCGGCGCGACGATGCCGCTGGAGGCCCGGCGCGCGTTGCTGGACGAAGCTTCGCGGCGCAATACGCTGATCATCGAAGACGATTACGAATTCGAGATCTCGCACAACCGCGCGCCCCTGCCCGCGCTCAAGTCGCTGGATCGCGAGGGCCGGGTGATTCACGTTGGCAGCTTTTCGAAATCGCTGTTTCCGGGGCTCAGGCTGGGGTTCCTGGTGGGCCCCACGCCTTTCATCCGCGAGGCGCGTGCGCTAAGGGCGACGGTCCTGCGCCATCCGCCCGGCCTGTTGCAGCGCGCCGCCGCGCATTTCCTGTCGCTCGGCCATTACGACGCCATGTTGCGGCGACTGACACGCAGTTTCGCCCAGCGCCGCGCGGTGATGCTAGAGGCGGCCCATACGCAGGGCCTGACCATCGCCGGGGCCATTGACGACGGCGGCTCAAGCCTGTGGATGCGCACACCGCCGGGGCGGGACGCGGCCGATCTGGCCGCCGCCCTGCGCGAGGACAGCGTGCTGATCGAACCCGGACGCCCGTTCTTCAACGATCCCGCGGTGGGCCGCGACTTTTATCGCATCGCCTATTCGTCGATCACCGCCGAGCGCATCCCCGAAGGGATCGCGCGGATTGCCCGCCATCTGGCATAGCCGCGCAGATGGTCGATCTGGCTATAAATTTAGGATTGGACTGGCCCTAATCTTTCGGCACAGAGCCTTTACATCCTTTGGGGTGCCGACCACGGCGGAACGAAACCGGCCCATCTCTTTTTCGAAGGACGACAGCGATGAAAATGACCACCGAGGAAGCCTTTGTCAAAGTGCTCCAGCGCCACGGGATCGAACATGCGTTCGGCATCATCGGCTCTGCTTTCATGCCGATCTCGGACCTGTTTCCGCGCGCCGGAATCACCTTCTGGGATTGCGCCCACGAAGGATCGGGCGGAATGATGGCCGACGGTTATACCCGTGCCAGCGGCAAGATGAGCATGATGATCGCCCAGAACGGGCCGGGCATCACCAATTTCGTGACCGCCGTGAAAACTGCCTACTGGAACCACACGCCGCTGTTGCTGGTCACACCGCAGGCCGCGAACAAGACAATCGGCATGGGCGGGTTCCAGGAAGTCGAACAGATGGCCCTGTTCAAGGACATGGTCGCCTATCAGGAAGAGGTTCGCGACCCGTCGCGCATCGCCGAGGTGCTGAACCGGGTGATCATCAACGCCCGCCGCGCCAGTGCCCCCGCGCAGATCAACGTGCCGCGCGATTACTGGACGCAGGTGATCGACATCGCCCTGCCCGAGATCGTCGAGTTCGAACGCCCCGCAGGCGGCGAGGCCGCGCTGGACGCCGCCGCCGCGCTGCTGTCCGAGGCCAAGTTCCCCGTGATCCTGAACGGGGCGGGCGTGGTTCTGGGCGGCGCGATCCCCGCCAGCATCGCGCTGGCCGAGCGTCTGGATGCACCGGTCTGCGTCGGCTACCAGCACAACGACGCCTTCCCCGGTTCGCACCCGCTGTTCGCCGGGCCGCTGGGCTACAACGGGTCCAAGGCGGGGATGGAATTGATTTCCAAAGCCGATGTGGTGCTGTGCCTTGGCACGCGGCTGAACCCGTTCAGCACCCTGCCCGGCTATGGCATCGACTACTGGCCCAAGGACGCGAAGATCATTCAGGTCGATATCAATCCCGACCGGATCGGCCTGACGAAAAAAGTCAGTGTCGGGATCGTCGGCGACGCACGGAAGGTGGCACAAAGCCTGCTGGCGAAATTGGCCGACAGTGCTGGCGACGCGGGCCGTGCCGAACGCAGGGCGACCATCGCCCAGACCAAGAGCGCCTGGGCGCAGCAACTGGCCTCGATGGATCACGAAGACGACGATCCGGGCACCACCTGGAACCAACGCGCCCGCGCCGACAAGCCCGAGTGGATGAGCCCGCGCATGGCCTGGC